>CAZURX010000027.1:0-1789 GCA_964623015.1 uncultured Candidatus Peribacteria bacterium | reverse complement strand
GGAAGGCCAATTGCAATCGTGGATCGATTTCAGGGAAGAGGCCGAGGGACTTCTGAACAGAAAACCTGCTGATGGCCAATCCGCGGACGAGTTCAGGGGCCAAATGAAAAAGGACCTCGGGGAATTCATGGATAAATTCAAGGTCAAGACGGCCTACGACCCGATTTATGGAAAGGACAACAGCTCGGTCATCGAATCCTATTCGACCCAAATCCAGCAAATCGACAACACCTATCAAACGCTGAGCCTCGACGAAAAAAGCCGAAGCAATGTGCTGGAGCATATGGGAATGAGGCTTGAGGGGTTCTACGCATCCTTTGAAAACTATAGAAAGGACCACCCTGAGATGGGCGTGGAAAAGTGGGACGACTACCTGCTGGAATCGGGGGATGTGGAAAAATTGGTCGCCATGTTCCGAGAAACCCTGCCGGAAAGCAGTGTGGCAGGCGGAAAAGAGGATTTTTTGGCGGTTTTGAAGACAATCCATGGAAATTTCCCAAATAAAATCACGCCGGAAAATCGCGACGCCCATTCCTTGGCCCTCGCAGTATATGGAGTGTTGAAGCAGGAAGTCAAAGACCGAGAGGCGGTGTCGGACACAACCGCAAAGGACCATGCCGAACTTCAGGCCAGGCTGGATGGCATGACTTTTGGCGATAAAATCACCCAATACAGCCGTTCGGTCATTGATATGTTGATCGGGCCGGGCCAAAGCATAGCCAACAGGGCCGCAGGCGCCGCTATTCTCTTCATGGCCTACAAGTTGATCATGAAGGGGGTGAAGGGGGATGACAAATGGGGCAAGCTGATCCGAGTGGCGGGCTTGGCGGGCGCCGCCGAACTGGTGTTGAAACAGGTTACAGGGCAGGGCATGTTGGATCGCGCACGGCTCACAGGTGTTGCCGAAGCCCTAGAGGGTTCCTATGAGTCGGTGCTGTTGGAGCGTGGAAAGAATTTAGATATCACCCCCGATGAGCACACGCGCGCATTGGTCGAATTGAACAAAATGCCATTCAAGAGCGTGATGGCGTGGTACAACAACTCGACAGAGGGGGGTCAGCCTTTTACGGGAAAAAAGGACACCTTCCCATTAAAAAATAGGGTATTTGCCATTGTCAGGGGGGTTGGTAACAAGGAGCAGGACGATGCGATGCGGGCGCGCTTTGTGGTAAAACAAACCATTCGGAATTTCATGGGGTATGTGGGGAACAAGGATCAAATGAGCGAAGATCATGGCGCAAGGGTTTTGCAGGAACGCTGGATCACGGCGGTGGAAGACAAAAAATACGACCTTGGCAAAATGAAGGGAACGGATATCGAGCTTTCAAGGGTTCTTATCCAAAAATACCGCGAGAATCCTCGCGCGCTTACCTGGCAAGAAGTGATGCGGGCCGAAATCAACCCCGACGATGTGGCAAAAACAGCCAAGGGAGGGGTGATGAACCAAATCTCTGAGTGGGCGCAGGACAAAGCCAATCTCGCCATTGCGGCCCTCCGGACGGAAATTGTTTCGCCGACCAATGAAAAATTGGAAACCATCTATGCTCGCATGGGCGATCGTTATGCCCCCTGGCTCAAGGAAAAATTGGGCAATGCCATCAAGACAGGCAAAGAAAAAATCGAAGTGGCCGAAAACAGCTTGTCGATTTGGTACGAGGCCAATGAGCCCACCATCATCCGCTTTTTCGAAGGCCATTGGGAGTTGGTGAAGGCGGGCGTACGAGTGCCACTTGAGGTTCTTTATCACCTCGATCAGGCTGTTGTGCCATGGGCTGGCGCCAAGGTGCGC
>CAZURX010000026.1:2413-10305 GCA_964623015.1 uncultured Candidatus Peribacteria bacterium | reverse complement strand
TGCTGCTGGGCCTGCTTGTTGCCCGCGCTTGAAACAAGGGAGCCGATGTCCACATTCTCCTCCATGATTCCGCTCAAATCCTGTCCGCTGGCGGCAGGAGGGTTTCCACCCGACGCCGAAGGCTGGCCACCCGCTTGCTGGCCCTGCGCGCTCGACTGATTTTTCTGATTGTCATCCATGGGAAAGGTTTGCTATGCATTATTGCTATGATTTTACCACTATTTCCGACTAAATCAAACTTTTCTTAAGTGTTTTAGTGCCAAAAAAAAGTTATCAGTGACAAGTGATAAAAGTGATAAGTTTCAAAAATCTTTATTCAACTCATAAATAGCAACTCCAAACGCCACGGATACATTTAACGACTCTTTGACTCCACGCATAGGAATTTGGATGCAATCGTCGCATAATTTCAACAAAGAGGCAGGAAGCCCCTTCACCTCGTTGCCCACCACAAGGCAGATCGGATCCTTGGATTTGAACTTTCGATAATCAACGCTTTTGGGCGTCAGCTCCAAGGCAACCACCCGAATCCCTCTTTTTTTCAGCTGAACGATGCATTCTTGCGTGTCCATCCAATATTCCCACGGAACCGACTCTTCGGCCCCCAAGGCGGTCTTTCCGATCTCGGCACGCGGAGGAGTGCCGGTTTCGCCGCACAAATAGAGTTTTTCCACTCCTGCGCCGTCGGCCGTGCGGAACATGGATCCCACGTTGTGAAGGGAGCGGATGTTGTGAAGCAGTGCGAATACTTGATTCTTCATAAGGGAGCCGGATTGTGGCTAGTATTGTGGCTGGAATGGTGGACCGCGATGCCATCCACGACTCTAGCCACTATTCGAATCATTATTTTTTCATCACAACCATTGAATTCGGGTTGTATAAAATTTTTGTTCGGATTATCTCATAAATGACTTGTTCATCCGCATTTTCCACTTCCCAAAGAACTCCATAGGTCATGCCCTCCAAAAAATCCGCCCCATTCCGGCCAAGCTCCTTTCCCTTGGCGATTCCGATGTTGTTTTCCCTTTCGACCACTACCAACCAGCCCGCCGAATCCAAATCGACGGGGCGCAATCGTCCCGCCTCGGTGCACTGATAGGCCCTACCCCCTATTCTCACGTAGACCCAATCCCTGTTCAGATTGGCCACCAAGCCCAACTTGATGATTTTTTCAGCCGCCTCGATTCCGCCCATTCCCGGCCGAAGCTTCGCGGACCAATAGGAATAGCGTTTCAAACCCTTTCTTATACCCTTGGCCCTTAAGGCGCCCTCGACCGTAATCCTTTCCCTATCCACCGCCATGGGGCGGACAATAAACTCGAGATCCGCGACCTCAAGCGGCTTAATCCCCTCTGCACCCTGATAGAATCCAAGGCTTGGATAATCCGCCTTCGAGCTTGTCTTTATCCATTTGCGTATGGATTCAAAAAGCGGATCGCCACCCCCCTTGGGGTCACACTCGGGATGAGGCAAAATGGCCAACACATTGCCCGCGGGATTGCACAAAGCCGCGATCGACTCAGGACCCTGCGGTCCCGAAATAATCCCCCGCCCAAGATTCCCATAACGTAAAACGATTTGGCCGTTCCCTTTAATATCCTCCAAAACCTTGGGGTCCCCGAAAACGAACCGCCCCCCATCTTGGCCCAAGGAGAGATGCAAAACCCCTGTGAACTGATTAAAGGCCGAACGATTTTCGGGTGCCATGTTCCTCAGCGCACGCCAGCCGTCTTGCAATTCGACATCCGAACCCGCCGAAGACACGGCGCAGGCGACGGAATGATCGTCATACCCCGGGATGAGCCCTGATTCGACCAGAATTTGCGCGCCATTGCCTATCCCAAGAACCACTTTTCCATTGGCCGCCTCTTTTCGGATCACTTCAACAATGGGATGATGGGCGGCAATAACCCCCGCCCGCCCACGATCCCCATAACTCATGCCCCCCGCCAGACAATAGCCATCGAACTCATCCAAACGGGAGCCTTTCAGCATCCCCGAATCGTTCCACAAAACCACCTCGGCCTCCATGCCATTTCGCTGAAAAGCCCGAACCGATTCGGTCTCGCCCGTGGTGCCGGGGAAGGAGATGACAGCGAAGCGGATCATCAACTCAGGACTAAGGACTAAGCTTTAGCGCTTGAATCATCATAACCTGAGAATAGCAAAGAGGGAAATTATTTAAAGGCGCGGGCGATGACGAGACCATAGACCCGTCCAAAGCCCCCTTTCACAAGCACCTTCGCGGCGTTTTCCAAGGTCGCCCCCGTGGTACAGACATCGTCGACTAAAAAATAGACGGCATCATTCCAAGCGCCCTTCTTTCTTTCCTTTCTTTTTGTATATTTTTCTTCCCCTTTATTTCTTTCCCCCCAACTGAATTGGGGCCCCATGGACGCGGGGAGGCTTGTCATTCCGAGCATTGCCGAGGAATGAATAAATTTTTTGTTCATTCCTCGACTTCCACTTGACTCCGCTCGGGGCAGGCGCTCGGAATGACAATATAGTAAACACTCTTTGCTTATCCCAAAAGCGTCCGCCAGATTCTCATGCCGCTCCTTTTTGGTGAGCCTAGCCTGCTGGGATGTCTCCTTTTGGCGAATCAACAAGTTTTGTATCTCGCATGGGCCTGGCCATTCCTTTTGGATCGCGCGGGCGATGACCTCGGCCTGGTTAAAACCGCGCTCACGGAGGCGCCTGGGATGCAGGGGCACGGGAACCAAAACCACACGACGCCCCTTGGGCATGGTTAATTCGCCCAACTTTTCGACGATCAATCGGGCGAACGGAAGCGCCAATTCCTCCGTGAATTTATACTTGAACTGTTTGATGGCCGCCTGAATCTGCGGATTCTTGGCATAATCCAGAGCGTAAATCAATCCTTTCAAATTTTGGAATTCGGTTCGCCTCGGGCTTTTTCCAAACCCGCCGCGGATCTTTCGTCTGGTCAACGAATCCACACATTTGCCGCACAAAAAATCCCCCTCCCTCTTGCATGAAACACACATTGGAGGGAAAAGCGCGTCCAAAACCCATTTTTTGAAAACACGGAGAAACCCCATTCAAATTCGGGGGGCAACCGAAATTGAGTAAAGAATATCTAGTATAATATAAATTTATTAAAGTCAATATCCACTCCTTGTAAACCGTTTTGGCCTTGTGCTAAACTCCCCGTGCCTAATTAAGTTTTCCCTATGAAAAATCTACTCATGATCACCCAGGCAATCATCTCGGTCCTGCTGACCGTCATTGTCCTGGTTCAAAGCAAAGACGAAGGATTGAGCGCCACCTTTCAGGCCAACCAGAGTTTCCGATCCACCCGACGCGGCGCGGAGAAGGTTGTCTTTACCGCCACCATTGTCCTGGCGGCCCTTTTCATCGTGAACGCGGCCCTTTTCGTATTTTTCAAGTAATCCTCACTAAGCAACCGAGATGCCTATTCGTTTTGGACGACTTACCAAAATCGAGAAAATTGCGGTTGCCTTCTTGGGCGTGTTTGTGTTGGTTACCGCTATCCAGATCCTGCAAGAATTCATGCTGGAACATTCCGTCACCGCCCCAAAAAAAGGCGGGCTTTATGTTGAGGCCGCATCGGGAAAGGTGGAGGCGATCAATCCCCTGCTGATGCACTACGGAAGCCTGACCCACGATCTCACCCTGCTCATCTTCTCGGGGCTGACCAAATACGACCCGACCACCCAAGAAATCGTGCCCGATTTGGCCGATTTCAAAGTTTCCGATGACGGCAAAACCTACACCTTCGTGCTCAAGGAAAACATCCTGTGGCACGATGGCCAGCCGGTCACCGCGAACGATGTCCTCTTCACCTACGAAACGGTCCTGGGCAGCCCCGGCTTCAAGGGGGCCATCCTGAACTACAACGATTTCCGCGGGATCAAGGCGTTCAAGGTGGACAACCGCACCGTGAAGTTCGCGCTCGAGAAGCCGGATTCCTTCTTCCCGGTCAAAACCATTGTGGGCTTGCTGCCCGAACATCTTTTGGGCATCCTCCCGCCCGAATCCCTGAGCGAAGCCCCCTTCAACCAGTCCCCCGTGGGCTCGGGCCCCTACCGATTTATTTCGATGAAACCGAATGAAATCGGGACCGAGATCACGCTTCAGGCCTTCAAGGATTACTACGGACAAAAACCCAACATCGACACAATTCAGTTCAAAATCTACCCCACCCCCGAAGAGGCCATTCGCCACCAGGGCGAAGTCGACGGCTTGCGCACGGTCCCCGACGGGCTCGCGGAAACGGTTCTCAGCCGAAAACGGCTCAACCTGATCCGCTACACGCTTCCCCAATATGTGGCGGTTTTCCTCAACGCAGAATCCCCCATTCTCAAAAACAAGGCGGTTCGCCTGGCGCTTCAACTGGGGACCGACAAAAACGCGATCGCCCAGGCCCTCGGGCAGACCCGCACCATCGACACCCCGCTGCTCGAGATCAACCAGCGCAACTGGGTCTACCAATACAGCGTGAGCAAGGCCAACGGCTCGCTTTTCGGAACCGAATGGCAATTGCCCCCCAAGGAAGAGGCCTCCGCCACAACCGACACGGCGGACACGACCCTGTCGGCCAAAACAGAGGAACCCCCCGAAGCGGATCCGGACGACACCAGCGCCGTCACCTTCATCACCACCCCGAACGCGGGGAAGGACTGGGAGACCACGGACACCAAGATCACTATCACGGGAACGGTTCCCCCCAAAACCAAGGCTGTTTTTGTGGACGACTACGAGCTCAAGAAATTTGTCCCCGGGGATCCTGGATGGAGCTATGTGGCGAGCAAGGAATTCGGCAACCTGAAAACAGGGCGAAACGTTTTCCGGGTCTACGCCACGAATTTCAACGGGGAACAAAAGGAAATCGACGCCATCACCATCGCGGTGGGCACGACCTTGGAGCTTTCCCAAAAAGAGTTCGACAAAATCCAGCAGGAAAACGCCATGGCCCAGGACCTCCCCATCCGCAGGAACAAAGAAGGCAGTGAACTGACCCTGCGCCTCATAACCTCGGAGCAGCCCGAAGCCTATGGAAAGGTCGCGGAACGACTCCAGGCCCAATGGAAAAAACTGGGGGTCCGCCTCCTCATCCAAGTCCTCCCAAGCGACACCTTCCAGGAACGTCTTTCCAAGCGCGACTACGACCTGTTGATTTTCGGACAAAACCTCGGCTATAATCTCGACGCTTATCCGTACTGGCACTCGAGCCAAGCCAAGGAAGGGGGCTACAACCTCTCCCAATTCAAGAACTTCGCGGTGGACAGCCTGCTTGAAAAGGCGCGCCTGCAAACGGACCTGGACCAGCGCAAGAAAACCCTGAACGACATCCAGGAGATCATGAGCAAGGAGGCGCCCGCCATCTTCCTCTACAGCCCCACTTACCTCACCGCGTTTTCCGACAAGATCCAAAATGCCACGTTCGAGAACCTGGCCACCACGAGCGACCGATTCGCCCGCATCTCGGACTGGTACGCGGAATACCAACGCAAGCTGAAACCGGGAACCACCCCTCTCACGTTCATCTCCTGGCTTGGAAAACAATTCTGACCTTGATTCGCATGATTAACGCGATTGCCATGACCCCTCCATTTCCCTGCCCCAAAGCTTATCTAGATTAGGTTCTGTGGAAATTCCCGTGACAAAAAGGCTTTCACCCTCTAAACTGTCAATCACCTTCTAAAACTTAATCTTACTGTCATGCAAGTCGTCCTTATCAAACGAGTTCCCAAGCTGGGCTACGAACACGACGTGGTCGAAGTGAAACCCGGCTATGCGCAAAACTTTCTCTTCCCCCAAAAGATGGCCGTTCCCGCCACCAAGGGCGACTTGAAACGCGCCCAAACCCTTAAGGCCAAGATGCTCCAAAAGCTGGAGGCGGTCATCGCCAACGCGAAAGCCGTTGCCGAACAACTCAAGGGCATTACCCTCAAATTCACCAAAAAGGTCCGTGGCGACAAGCTCTACGGCTCCATTGGGGAAAAGGACATTGTCGAGGCTTTGGCCGAGCAGGGAAAGATCGAAATCCAGAAAGACATGGTCGAGATGAAAGAGCACATCAAGACCCTTGGCGAATTCAAGGTCAAACTCCATTTGGCCCAAGGCGTCGAAGCGCCCCTCAAGGTGGTCGTGGAAAAAGAGGATTGATCGTTTCTTTCTCTTCAAAAATTCAAGACGGTCCGACATCCATCGGACCGTTTTTTTTGGATTGTTTTCGGAGACAAAATATGGTAAAATATTTAGATAACCCAAATTATGTTCCCAGGAGTTGAAATCCCTCAACGGCCCGAACCCAAAGACACAAAAGGAACCTTGGAACAGCTCAAGGAATCCACGGTCGAGGGCTACAGAAAAATTTTTGACTGGTTCAAAAACCTTTTCACCAAAAACAAGGTGGAATCCCCCACCGACCCCAACAAAAAGGGATTTCTGGCAACCATGATGGGGCCCTTTGTGGGCATTTTGAATTTCATAGATTCGCTTGGCAAAAAAAAGGAGGGCAATACCGAAACCACCACTGAAACCAACCCAGAGACGCCCGCAGCCCCCGAAACCGCAGCCCAGCTCGAACAGCTTGCCCAAAATATCAATCTGACCCCCCTGGACCACACCAAACTCAAATCGGAGCCCTACGAGATGAATAAAGATCAAACAATTACCCTTTGTTCAGGCACAGGCCTAAAAAATCTCTACAAGCTTGGCTGCCGCCATATTTTCAAGGCTTCCGAGGCGGTCGAAGATCTGAAAAAGGACCAAAACAAAAAATTTGACGGCCTCCCCTCAGGCGATGCCTATATGGTTCGAAACTTCTATACCATGTCCCGATATCACACCAAGATCACTGGCGGCTTGAATGCCAAGGAGAATCACAAGCTTGTGGCTCCGCTCGATGCCAGCGGCATGCGCGTGGCCGATGTGCTAGTGGATAGCCGGAGCGACTACAACCATCGGGCATCCGCCTTCAAATCGAGCGTGGACGGACACTGGTACGTGCTAGATCCGTACCGGCATGACAGGAGTCCCGATCCGATACGGATTGAGGAATACCAGGGAAACATCGAGTTTGTGGTGCCCATGAAACAGGATGCCACACCCTCTTTAGCCTACACTCCGCCCAAAGCCCAAACCCAAAATACATAGGCGGCTTATGAATTCAAAAAAATGGACGCCCATGAAATAGGTGCCCATTTTAAATTTTGGCTGGTGGGCCCGCCTGGACTTGAACCAGGGACCAATCGGTTATGCATCTCGCTATCGCTTTCGCGACCCCTTTCGGGTTTGTGAGCTGGACTATCCCTTCACCCCCGATGTTCTTCGGGGGGCTTACCGTCTAGTCTCTACACCTTGTCCGATGTGACATCGGACCTTGGCTCGGGATTACCCTATACGCAAGAAGGCGAATTTAGGCTTCCCCGAATTTGATAAGTGATCACTCAGGAATTGCTTCCTGAGCAGCCCTGTGAAGAAAATCTTTTCAGATCCATCTTCTTCAAGCCGACTGCTCTAACCACTGAGCTACGGGCCCACGTTTTCAATGAACTGACTCGAGTGATCGAGCGACTTAAAAGATATAGAAGTCGGGTTAAGTTTTCAAGATACAAATGATTTCTGACACTGTTGACTATTGAACAATTTTTTTATTCAATATTTTATCTATGGATTTCGTTTTTTCCTTTGGTATACTAGACAAGTCTTTTAGGTTTTAAATTTTTTCTCATGTCATCCAACTCCCTCACCGACATCAAGATCGGGAAAATCGTGAAGATCAATGGCGCGCCCTGCCTGGTGGTCTGGAGCCAATTCAACCGCAAACAACAGCGAAAGCCCGTGATGCGCTCCAAGCTCAAGAACCTTTTGACGGGCGGAACCGTGGAAAAAAACATACC
>CAZURX010000026.1:0-2403 GCA_964623015.1 uncultured Candidatus Peribacteria bacterium | reverse complement strand
ACCTTAAAGCCCTGTATGCGACCCATGCTCACTAACTTTTGCACGGGGGGACCCTTGTAAAAAAACTTCCTTTCGGGGGAATCCTTCGAGTTCGCAGAAATCGAGAACCGCCGATGCCAATACCTGTACCATGACGCCGACGCCGGCTATTTCATGGACAACCAAACCTACGACCAATTCTCCTTGCCCTACGACCAGATCGAGGGCGCCCTGCAATACATCAAGGACGACACCGAGGTGTATGTCACTTTCTACGAAAACAAGCCGATTTCCGTCCAGCCGCCCATCAAAGTCGAATTGAAGGTCATCGAGACCCCCCCGGGCGTGAAAGGCGACACCGCGACCGGCGGCACCAAACCCGCCAAAATGGAAACCGGCGCCAATGTGGATGTGCCCCTGTTCATCCAAGAGGGCGAAATGGTGGTGGTCAACACCGAAACCGGCGAATATGTGGGACGAACGGGACTTTAATTTCAGATTTCTGATTTCAGATTTCTGATTCAATTTCAAATTTCAGATTTGAACATTTTTCATTCAAATCTGAAATCAGAAAAGCTTCCCATCTCCCGCTTTATTTTTCAGCTCAATTCTGATAGGCTGACGATTGTCGTCGGCATCATTTTCTGTAACATTATTTCCGTTCCGCTGTATACAGACAAGACACACCGATACCCCCTAAAAAATAAAACTCCTCATGCCCCTAAAGCCACACACCACACTGACCTTCCTCTCAGTCTTCTTGGCCTTTTTCCTGCCATTGACCGTTCATGCCGAGGGCTACTGCGGCGACGGCGCGCTGGACACCTCCACGGAGGAGTGCGACGACGGCAATTTCATCAACCGCGATGGCTGCAGCGCCTACTGCAAAATCGAGGACATGACCCCGCCGACCGTCGCCTCGGTCTCGATCCCCGACGGATCCACGGACGTGAAAACAACCACCAACCAAATCGTGGTCACCTTCTCCGAGCCCATCGACCCCCTAAGCCTGAACACGATCAACAATGTCCGCCTCCTGAACAACGCCAACCCCCTGGACATCACCCTCGACCTCGCGAACGACGGCAAAACCCTGACGATCCGCCTGAACCAAGAACCTTTCCCGGAAAGCAGCCATGCCCTTCGCATCAAAAACATCAAAGACGTCCCTGGAAACTTCATGGCCGACGAATTCATCTCGGTTTTCACCACGGGCACCCTCATAGACCACACGCCCCCCAATGTGGTGGTGGACCCCACAGGGGGAACTTTTGGCTTCGCCCAAAATGTTTCGTTCACCCCCTATTTGGGCGACTACACCGGAAGCCCCGATTTCATCGACCCCACCGCGAAGATCTATTACACCCTAGACGGCAGCTTGCCGACCGACAAAAGCACGCTTTACAAACTTCCCATTCCCGTCCGCGTGAACTCCACGCTGAAATACTTTGCCGTGGACACTGCGGGCAACCGAGCCCCCTTAAAATCCGAAACCTATAATTTTGATTGCCCCGAGCAACTCAACTCCAAACGGGTCAGCCCCTATCCGACCTGTAATATTTTGGATTGCCAATATGGGTTCGTGCTTCGCGGCAACGCCTGCGTGGTGAGCCTGGAGGAAGCCTCGAAGGACGATTACATCACCAACGCCGTGACCGCCCCGATGTTTTCCTCGGACAAGCCCATGACCATTCTTTCCAGGCCATCGATCTACATCACCCCCGAGCACAAGGGCGTCATCCCCCGACCCCTCGTGTTCAAAGACTCCAAGCGCGGAACCGTGATCGAGTTTGACCGGGACACGCTGATCAAGGAAAAGGATGGCCGCGCCTTCAGCGGCTACATCAAGCCCCCCGTTAATCTTTACCTGAAAGACTACCCGATCAACTTCGGTTATTCGTTCCGATCCATCTTCGAATTCAAGGCCGCGGATGGACGAAATCTGTCGTTCAAGCCCTCCATCCACATCACCCTCCCCTATTCCGACGTGTTCAACCCCGAGGAAGGTGTGACCGTTTTCACCTACAACCCCAAGACCGAGACCTACACCGCGTACGACAAAAAACTGTATTCCGTGGACCTTTCGAAGAAGCAGGTCGTGATCACCGCCCCCAAGACCGAGACTTTCTTCATCGCCCAATCCGGCCAAAATTTCAACAAGGCCGTGTTCAGGGATATCTCCACTCATTGGGCCAAAAATTATATCGAGGCCCTGTACCGCAAAGGCATCGTGAAAGGACGGGACGAGGGTGTATTCGCCCCCAATGACCGCATGACCCGCGCCGAATTCATCAAAATCGCCCTCTTGGCCGCCCGCATCGAAACCCCCGACCCTGACAGCGTGAAAAAAGCCCCCTGCCGCGCTGCCCCCATCGATGCCGGGTACACCCCGTATTTGGCCAAAGGCAAAGAACGGGGGTTGGC
>CAZURX010000025.1:0-10474 GCA_964623015.1 uncultured Candidatus Peribacteria bacterium | reverse complement strand
TCCAGCTCCTTCAATTTTTGGATTCGCGCACCTTGCTCCTTGGGCAAATAGCCGACAAAGGCGAAATTTTGGCCGTTAAAGCCCGATCCCATGAGAGCGAGCATGAGGGAAGAGGGGCCGACCAGCGGGACCACCTCGATGCCTTTTTGATGGGCGACGTGGACCAACAAGGATCCCGGATCGGCCACACAGGGGCAGCCGGCCTCGGAAAGCAAGCCGATATCCTTGCCCCCCATGACGGATTCGAGGAAAGACGGAACTTCGGCGGGCTTGGTGTGCTCGCTCAGCTCGTAGAACTTGAGATCCCTGATCGGTGTGGCCATCTTGAGCGGAGACAGGAAACGGCGAGCGGTGCGCACGTCCTCCACCACAAATTCATCGAGGGATTGGATTCGGCTGATCACAGCATCCGGCAACGAGGTTTTGGGATCCGCGTCGCCGAGCGTGGTGGGGATGAGATAAAGTTTTCCTTTGGGCATAAATTTTCGGATTGTGGCTAGAGTCGTGGCTAGGATTGTGGATGAATTTTAGCTGAGAGTTTGTGTTTCCACTATTCCAGCCACCTGTCCGAACGGACATTCGTCCGGGCGGGCAATTCAAGCCACCATTCGGTATTTATTCGGATTTTATATCAAGGATATCGAATATTTTCTCCTTCTCCAGCAGACTTTCAATCGCCCAATCCGCCCCTGCCCTCTTTAAATCAGCTTTGGAATACTTTCCAGTCGCCACCCCAATCGTGATGGCCCGCGCTCCACGGCCCGCCTGAATGTCCCTTGGCGTGTCTCCGATCACATAGACATTGTTGGCCACCGTAAACCCCTGCTGGCGAACCGCCTTTTGGATGGCGCGCTCCACCAAACGAGCCCGAACCACATCCTCGTTCCCAAAACCGCCCAACTTGAAATAACGGGCCAAATCGGTCTTTCGGAGTTTTCCCCAGGCGATCCCCTCCAAGTTCCCCGTGACCAACCCCATCAGCACATTGGGCTGCTGACTCAAGGCCTCCAACAAACTTTGGGCCCCAGGCATCAACACAAGCTCATCGATCTTCAGGGTCTCCGCGTATCGCTTCTCCATTACCCGAATGCATTGGTCCAAACGGGACTGGATCGCGCGCTCATACAACTTATGCGCCCTCATCAGATCGACAATAATCTGGCGGTCGGTCATCCCGCTGCATTCCACCGCATCCAACGACGCAACTTCCTGATAGACCTCATAAATGGCCCACTCAAACGCAGCCCGATGGACTTTCGAGGGCTGGAGCAATGTATGGTCGATGTCGAACAACAGGAGCTTCATAATAAATGATTCGGATTGTGGCTAGCATCGTGGCTGGAATTGTGGACAGTATTGCGGCTAAAGTCATGGTTGAGTTTGCGCTTCCACCATTCTAGCCACCTGTCCGAACGGACGTTCGTCCGGGCGGGCAATTTAAGCCGCTATTCGATCTCCAAAATGGAATCAGATTGTTTTTTCCAGTATGATCCGATTTTCCTCAATCCGGCTCTTGGGCTGGATGTGGGTGAAATTGAATCCGTTTTTCACCAAGAAAGCAAGCATTTCACGACGGCTGTTTCGGGTTTTGATGGTGATTTTTTTGTACCCCTTTCTTTTGGCATATTTTCCAAGAAAGGCCATCAACCGTGTCATGAGGCCATGGCGTCGAAACTCCGGGACAACCCCCGCCAACCAGCAGTAGACGGAGCCGTCATCCCAACGCTGATAGGCAACCATGTACCCCGCAGGTACCTCATCCATGAATACGACAGACAGATGACCGTCTTTGCCTTTTAGCCGATCCTCACATACACCCAAATCGTATCCAGCACCCCTGAACTCGGGAATCTTTTCGTGCACATCAAGCACGGTTTGCAGGGGGGCTTCGCGAATGACGATCTTTTTGGGCATAGGATCATGGATTTATGAAATCCTGATCTATTGTAGCCGAAATACGTCCAAGACAAAACTATGTGGCACGACAAATTTTATTCTAGCGATTGGCAACCCCCAAAGGGGTTGGACCAATGAACCAACAACTCGCAATTTAAATTGCATTTTCCTGGGATTGCGCCCGAGACTCCTCAGCCCTAGGGGGAACCGTGGGCCCAAGTTCATTATTTGGGACTGGCGGAACGATCAAAGGAGCGGCAACAGGCCCTGAAGCCACCTGGAACACCCCCACCTCACCCAGCCGATAGGAACGATCAGCCAGTATCTTCCGGATCGCCACCTCCTTGTATTTTTCCAAGTCACAGTTGTAAATTTCCCTTGGGAACAAAGCCTCGAGTATCCCGTTCTCAAAAGCTCGCTTGATTTTATAGGCATCGTGAGATTGCGGCTGACTGAATTCGTAATCCGCGTATTGGGGATAGGTGAAAAATTGAAACTCGTAAGGTCGTCCATCCGCCTTCAAATCGTATTTCTTGCACTTGAGGCTGCCATCCTTGCCAACCGAATCCAACTCTTCCACCACCTCAATAACCCGGCTCTTCCCAACAGAGGTTTTGTACTTTTCCATTATTCCCCTATTCTCCTGTTCATCTTTTGCCGTAAAACGGACCCCATTGAGATCGCTGACCGCCGCGCTGGGATCACTATCCAGCCGCCTGTCCTTGCGAATTATTTTATCAACGATGTCGTCTTTGGCCTTGGAGCGGGTGTGCACTCTAGCCTCGATTATATTAGGCTTTCCGTTTTTTCCAATATCTATGCGCCTCATCGCCATGGTCGTCTTGATTCTGACTAATTTTTTCATAGGAACTTTTTCGGCCCCCTTAACATCCACCGTGTTGGCCAAATGCCCCTTGCGCTCTCTCACATTTTGGTCGGCCTCTTCCAGACTATCGAAAATTTGCCAGCCCACGCATTGGTTGTCCTGCTCATCCGAATCGACAATCTCACCTGGCTTTTTAGGCTCCCTGACCCAGTGTTCGCTGACCAAATACCGAGTCCTATGCTCATCAAGACCCATTTCCTTTGAATACATATCTTTTTCCAAATCCTCATTCAGGGCAGCCAAATCCCCGCTGTGCTGATTTTTGAATTTTTTCGCTTGGGCAAAAAGCAACATCAGATAAACCTTGCGCAGGGCTTCTGAGCGCACCTTGAGTTTTTTTCGCTTTTCCTCGATTGAGATCCCTGGAGTCAGCTCTTTGGTGACCTTCCGATCATTCGCAATTAAAAGGAGCTTGGCCGGATCCGAGCATGTGATCACACCATTCGCGACATCCAAATCATCATTCTCCCCCCCTGGCACCAACTCTTTCAATACCGCCGTCATATAATTGTTGGCATCGTCCGAAAGCTCTGACAAGGATTCTTTTGCCAATAAACGTCTGGTCTCAGGATCCTTGATCTGATCCGGCACCACGAAAGTGGCCAGATGATCCGCCATCTTGTCCAACAGACGGCTGGCAAATTCAATATCCGTCGAGCGATTTTCCAACTCCTTGAAATTTCGAATCCCAAGGATCTTTCTAAATTCCCCCCGTTGGGCAAACACGATGGCACGCTCTGCCGGTGTCATCGCCTTTAGCTCCTCTCGTGTCCGTTGAACATAATCCTCTCGAACCTGCCGGACATCCGAAACATCCTTTGGGGAATTTTTGACGCCATAAAACACGCTATGAAGGATTTTTCCGGGTTTTGGAGATTTGGATGAGCTACCCATGGGGTTTCTTTTTAATTCTATTGTATAAATTTTTTGAACAAAGTCAATGTTTTTTCTCTAACTTATTTAGTTTTTAGCCCTTTCGACAAGGGCACTTTTCGATTCTTCGGAAACTCCAACACCTTGGCTCCCCGATCGGACCTACCCTCCCTAAAACTCAAAAGGGTCGAAAGGTCTGGAACACGATCGATCTTGACCTTGGACTCATCCGTTAGCAAATCGTAGTGGTGCGCCAGCAACTCCATCACGACATTGCCCCATTTCCTATCCCGACCAATATTACGAAGGGCGACCTCCACCAAGCGGTTGGCCTGGTCTTTGGTGAGCCGATCGTCGCAGGCCAATTCGATGGCAGCCTTTTGGCTCCCCTCCGCAACAGACACCAAATGATCCATATCAACCCTCAGGGCATTTCGAACCTCCGCTCGCCGATCCGCAAAAAATTGGTCCACGAGCATCGAGGATACTTGATTTAGGTCCTCACGCACGGCAACCACCAGATCCACGATCTGCCCCATTTCGAAATGCCGATAGAAATCAGCAAATTCATCAGGATTCATCTCCGCGGCACCAAGTTCCAAAAGCGCTTTGGTCTCTTCGATGTCGGCCGGGAACTCCCCAGAAAGGGGTGAAGTTTTGAGTGCGGACAGGGGGGACATTTGGGATGGGGTTAAATCTTATTATTATAACATATTTATAATTACTATGCAATTTCTAGATCCATTCTTACGAAAAACGCCTCCGTTTCCGTGAGGCGCTCTATTGTGTTCAGTCTGTTCACTTATACACGTTGAGGCACCTCACGAGTGAGGAAGCATCTTAATAACGTAGGTAAAAGTGTTGTGGGAGTTCATGTTGTGGCTTACGAATAACAGTATAATTGGTTTTGGGAAAAAGGCAAGGGAAAATTAAAAATAGGCTCGAAACTTGAAATTTGATATTTGAAATTTGAAGCCCAAAGCACAAAACAAAATTGCCGATTGAATACCTAAAACCCTTAACCAAATTTTTTATGGATTCGGTCATTTGTTGAACTTTTTGGTTTTTCAAATTTCGAGTTTCGAGTTTCAAATTTCATTTTATATCCTTGTTTTCAGAGTGAAAATCTGCTATAATTATTAGAATTATTATGTCCAAAAAAATCCTCAAATTCATCGGGCTTGGAATCGGATTGGCGTTGCTGATGGCGCTCATGGTGGACCGAGGACTGTTCATGGGCCTGCAAAAAAGCCTGCAGAACAAATTCTACGATTTCGCCTCCGCCTCGCCCGAGATCGTGATCGCGGCCATTGACGAGAAAACGCTCCAACCCGAAAACTTGGGACCCCTCCAGCAGTGGGAACGCGCCAACTACGCCAAGGCGTTGGACATTTTGAACGAAAAGGGGGTATCGGCCGTGGGCATCGACATCACCTTTCCTGGCCTTTCCAGCCACGGCACCGAGGATGACGAGGTTTTCCGGGATGCCCTTAAAAAATACCCAAACACCGTATTGGCGGGCCGCTATTTTTTCGATGGCGGACAATCCGAATCGGAATGGCCCAATGCCGTATTGATGGAGGCGACTCCGACCATTGGCTGGATCAACGTGAGCCTGGACGAGGACGGCTTTGTGCGAAAAATTCCGATTTTCAATGCGATCAAAGACAAGTTCACCGAAGCCTTCTCTTTGGAGGTGGCCCTAAAAACTTTAGGCGCCGAGGCGGACAACCCCAAGGTGCAAAGGGGGTTCTATTCCTTTTCGAAAACCATCAAAATCCCCGTGATCACCCTGCGCGACCCCGCCACGAACAAGGACACCCACCTGATGTACGTGAACTACTTCGCGGAGCCAGGGGCCTACGCCCAAATTTCCTTCAATGACCTATTGGAAGAAAAATTCTTCGACAAAAGGGGAAAGGCGCTCGACCTGAAGAACAAAATCGTCCTGATCGGCCCCACGGCCATCGACCTTCAGGACAACTATCTTTCCCCCGTGAGCCAGGGCGTGAAGATGCCCGGCGTTGAGATTCACGCGAACAACATCCAGACCATTCTCTCGGGGCAATTCCTGCGCGACCAGTCCCGGCAAAGCCTGTGGATCACCTTGTTGGCCCTATTGGCGATCAACCTGCTTCTGTTTTCAAAACTCCGCGTGCGGTTCGCCATTCCAGTGCTTCTCCTGGAGATCCTGGGCATCGTGGTCAGCGGGATCGTGGGATACGAAAGCCGCGTTTTCCTGAATGTGATCTACCCCCTGCTCGATGTGGTCCTCACCTTTGTTGGCACCTTCCTTCTCCGATTTATTTTGGAGCAAGGCGAGCGCAAGTTTGTCGAAAAAGCCTTTGGCCAATACGTGAGCCCGGACCTCTTGTCCCAGATCGAGAAAGACCCCACCCTCCTCAAATTGGGCGGAGACCGGCGAAACGTGACCGTCTTTTTTTCGGACATCGCGGGGTTCACCACCATCTCCGAAAAAATGGATCCCGAGCCACTGGTCCGCTTCCTGAACGGGTATCTGGGGGCCATGACCACCCTCATTCTTGGCCGACAAGGAACCCTGGACAAATACGAGGGCGATGCGATCATGGCGTTCTGGGGAGCGCCCATCTCACAAGAGGACCATGCCGTCCGCGCTTGCCAAGCCGCCCTGGAGTGCCAGCAAAAACTGGCGGACCTACGGCTCGACTGGGAACGGCAAAACCTGCCCCCTTTCCGCGTGCGCATCGGCCTGAATTCCGGCGACGCCATCGCGGGGAACATGGGCTCGGAAAGCCGATTCGACTACACGGTGATGGGCGACAACGTGAACCTGGCCTCACGCCTCGAGGGCATCAACAAGCAATATGGGACTGAGCTCTTGATCTCGGAGAGCACCCGCACGCTGATCGGCGATGAGTTCGTGTGCCGCGAGCTGGACCTGATCCGCGTGAAAGGCAAAGACAAGCCTGTGCGGATTTTCGAGCTTGTCGGCAAAAAGGACGAGACGGACCAGGCAACACTCGACCGCATCGCGGCCTTCGAAAAAGCCCTTATCGCCTACCGCTCCAAAAACTTTCTCGCTGCGGCCGAGTTGTTCAGGGCAATCCCGAACGATCCAGCCTCCGAGATTTTCGCGCATCGGTGCGAGGTGTTCATCCAAAACCCGCCGACTGGTGATTGGGATGGAGTATGGACGTTTACGGAGAAATGATTACAACGAATAGTGGCTTGAATCGTGGCTTGAATAGTGGTGGACACAATTCAAATCAGCAAAATAACTGCCACTATTCTGTCCACGATCCTAGCTACAACCCTAGCCACAATTCGGAATTTATGCCCGAAGAAAAAACACTCAAACAAAGGGCGCAAGATCTGCTCGCGGAGACAGTGCAAAGACCCCATGGGAATCCGGACAACCCCCGACTCTCGGCCCGGCGCGATGAGATCAAAAACATCCTTTGTTTCGTGAACGAGCCGGACGACCAGAGCCGCCGCAGCGCCTGGAAACGGATCCGACAACTGGAAAAAGACCCCCTGCCCGCGTGCAACCACGAGCAACACATTCCCAAGTATCACAGGAAAAAAGACGCTCAAGTGAAATAGCGTGTAGCTCGGTGCGAAGCGCGGAGGGAACCGTGCGCATCGAATAAATGCATAGTGCGGAGGAACTGAATGCGAGATGACTCGCACTGTTTCCTGCCGGTAGGCAGGTCGCACTTTTCGCACTTATTTGAGGAGCCAATACGCCCCGAAGGCAATGACAACGATCACCGCATTCCTCCCCATCATGCGCCAGTCGCGGATGTAGGGTTGGGCCTTCTTGGAGTTTCGGTAGGTCCAGCGGGTCACATCGTAGAAAAAGGTGACCAGCGTGAGGACCAAAATGAAATTCAGAAGGGTCATGTTTTGGTAAACCGCAAGCCAATACCCCCCAAAATCGGGCACCAGATTTCGAAGCCAGAGCCATGAAGTGCCAACGATAATGGCCAAATGGGCCACTTGGTCCAGACAATAAAACAGGAATTTGTTGGCCTTCTTGAAGCGTCGGTGAATCCAAACCTTGCCCTGGTCCAACATATTATGAGTCACAAACACGACCGCGATCGCCAGCCAAAAATTGCCCTGCAAAACAAAGGGGAAACCCAAAAGAACCGAGGTGAGCACATGGGTTAGGCTGTGCAACACAATTCCGGCGAAACGCTTCGTCTTGTACGCCACCAAAGCATCCGACTGCAGAGGGTAGTCGGCGAGAAAGTGCGCGAGGATGAGATGTAAGGTTATATCCATAACTTGGAATCCAAAAACCGAAATCCGAAATGGCGAAAGCCTAAACAGGGCCTAGAACCCAAAACCCAGAACATAAACTGCATAAACTATTTCTTTCGATGACAATGTCAAAGTTTGGGGTTTTGGATTTGGGCTTTGGCATGTTTGGACTTTGTTTAGAGTTTCGTGCCTAGACTTTGGTGTTTTTAATTGGCATGTCAAAATACAGAATTTGCTCGTTTAACCACTTCATAACTCACCATGGAGGCGATGTTGCTGTTGGTCTCCATCAGGTGCATGAAATCGTCCTTTTTAAGGGTGAGCACCTCCACATCGGTCACGGTTTTGACGCTGGCGTTGCGGGGCTCGGAGGAAACGAGGGCCATCTCGCCAAAAAAGGCGCCGTCCTTCAGTACCGCCAAAATGGTGTTGTCCCGGACAACCTGAACCTGACCCCGCTTGATGATGTACATGATGTCGCCAGGATCGTTTTCCTGGAAAATCACGTGCTCCGCAGGGAAGTAGTCCATTTTCACATTTTCGGCGATCTGCTTGAGATCCGCCTCGCCCAATTCGGCGAAAAATGGGACGCTTTTGAGGATTTCGATCATAAAAATAAGTGATAAGTGATACTTCGACCTTGCTCAATATAGGCAAGTGATAAGTGATAAGCCGACTTTTGGCTCAGGGCTTGGCCCCTTTCATTTATCTCTACATTATACCACACTTCTTGCTTTTTATCAAAGGGTATGTTAGCCTCTAAAAACAGTGTCAGATTTATGCTGATACGTTGTTTAAAGTGCCCATTTTAAGTGCGAAAGTGCCAAAAAGGAAGTGATAAGTGACAAGTGATAGCAGTGATAAAGTGCCCAATAAATCAAAATATTTAATCCTCCCCCCACCGTGAAAAACATCGTCATCAAGGGTGCGCGCGTCCACAACCTCAAGAACATCGATGTCGAGATCCCCCGCGACAAGCTGGTGGTTTTGACCGGACCTTCGGGCTCCGGCAAATCGTCTTTGGCGTTCGACACCATTTACGCCGAGGGCCAACGCCGCTACGTGGAATCGCTGAGCACCTACGCGCGGCAGTTTTTGCAGCTGATGGAAAAACCGGACGTGGATTCCATCGACGGACTTTCGCCCGCCATTTCGATCGACCAGAAGACGGCCAGCCGAAACCCCCGCTCCACCGTGGGCACGGTGACGGAAATCTACGACTATTTGCGCCTGCTGTTCGCCAAGATTGGCCATCCCCACTGCCCCAAATGCGGAAAGCGGATCAACCGCCAGTCGGTCAGCCAGATCGTGGACATCCTCGCGGACATGCCCGAAGGCAAACGAATCATGATCTTGGCGCCCATGATCCGGGACCGCAAGGGAGGGCATGAAAAGGTGTTCGAAAAGATCAAAAAGGAGGGGTTTGTGCGCTTGCGCGTGGACGGAAACCTTTACAGCATCAACGAGGCGATTGAGCTGGACCCCAACAAAAAACACACCATCGAAGTGGTGGTGGACCGCCTGGCCGTTCAAAACCTGAAACGCAAAACCGTTAAGCTCAAATCCGGACAGGAAGTCGAGGAAAAGAACGAGGACCGCTCCCGCCTTGCGGATTCGCTGGAGACCGCGCTCAAGTTTGGCGGGGGAATCGTGAAAATCCTAGACGCGGACACAAACCAGGAGGAGGTTTTCTCCGAACATTTCGCCTGCGACCATTGCGGCATCTCGGTTCCCGAAATCCAACCCCGCTCGTTCAGTTTCAATTCCCCCCACGGCGCCTGCCCCGACTGCCACGGCCTGGGATCCAAACTGAAAATAAATCCCGACCTGGTGATGCCGAACCCCCGCCTGACCATCGCGGAAGGAGCGATCCTGCCTTGGTCGACGTCCTCCATCCGCCTGGGGTGGTACACCCAACTCCTTAAAGAAGTGGGCAAGAAACACGGGTTCGACATCCACAGCCCCGTGGGCAAACTGACACCCGATCAGGTCCAAATCATCCTATATGGCACAGGCGAAGAGAAATACCGCGCCACCTACACGGGCCAGAACTCCAACTACGAGACCATGACCCACTACGAAGGCGTGATCCCCAACCTGGAGCGACGCTACCATGAATCGGATTCGGAATACATCCGCCGGACCATCGAGGAATTCATGGAAGAACTGACGTGCGAAACCTGTGGCGGAAAACGCCTCCGCCCCGAAATTTTGGCCGTGACCGTGGGGGATAAAAATATTTACGAAACCACCACCATGTCCGTGGAACAAGCCCATCGCTTCTTCGAGCGCATGCTGCCCGGCCAGCCCGAACGCATTCTGACCGATTCCGAATACCTTATTTCCAAACTGATCGTTCAGGAAGTCTTGAACCGACTGCGGTTCATGCACAACGTGGGGCTTTCGTATTTGACCTTGAACCGGGCAGCCGTGACGCTTTCCGGCGGCGAGGCCCAGCGCATTCGCCTGGCCACGCAGATCGGCTCCTCGCTCCAAGGTGTGCTCTATGTGCTGGACGAGCCTTCCATCGGCCTGCACCAGCGCGACAACGACCGCCTGATTGCCACCCTA
>CAZURX010000024.1:10416-10689 GCA_964623015.1 uncultured Candidatus Peribacteria bacterium | reverse complement strand
TACTCTTTTACTTCCGGAACTACAAATGAAACCCACAGGCCTACGTTACAGTCCTCGATTGTCCCACTTGCTTTTTAATTCCCGGGCGGTAAAATTGATTTTACTATTTTTGCATTTAACCCAATTTTTTATGCGCAAAGACGACAAAGAATTCCTCATAAGCCTTATCCGACCGCTTGACCAGCGGCTCGGCGGTTTGGAAAACAGGTTTGACGGGTTAGACGGCCAAATCGAAGGGTTGAACACCCGAATGGGCGGAGTCGAAAAACGGTT
>CAZURX010000024.1:0-10316 GCA_964623015.1 uncultured Candidatus Peribacteria bacterium | reverse complement strand
CGACGGGCTTGAACACAGGTTCGACGGGCTTGAACACAGGTTCGACGGGCTTGAACACAGGTTCGACGGGCTTGAAGGTGAATTTCGAGGCCTGAACGCCAAGATGGGGGGGCTAGAGGGTGAGTTTAGAGGCCAAGGCGTCATCCTTGAGCATATCCAAGATTTGATCCTGACAGTCGCCGAAAACACTGTCGGATTGGAACGAAGACTGACCCGCGTGGAAACCACGCTGAACTTGGACTGACAAACGGAATATGCCGTCACATCGGGCTGCCTATTCGGCGCATCGGCTTTTTATCAAATTTGCGAAAAAACAAATGTTTGTCTAGTATTCGGACGTGCCTGGGTGGTGTAATTGGTAGCCACGCAGGACTTAAAATCCTGTTCCTTCGGGAGTGTGGGTTCGAGCCCCACCCCAGGCACCAAAAAACCAATTAGAGATACTGAAATCGGCGGACGCGTCCCGATGAACATCGGGATTCCTTCGGGAGCGTGGGTTCGATCCCCACCCCGGGCACCAACATGATATAATCGGCCTATCTTAAAAACGGAACTATGGAAAAACTCCTCAAAAAAGCAGTGAAGGAATTCATGGCCAAGCGGGTCATCGCGGTCGATGAGAACGAAGGCATCAAGGCCTTGTTCAAGCTAATGGACCAGCATGGAATCCTTGGAGTCCCCGTGGTGAACGACGATCGTCACGTTGTGGGCATTGTGACGGAAGGCGACCTCTTGACCCACTTCACCACCCTCAAAACCCCCCGATCGGTCAACCTGTTGGGAGGGATCGTGTATTTGGACGACATCACGGATTTCAACAAACATTTGAGGGAACATTGCGCCGAGACTGTGAAGGAGCTGATGACCCAACCGGTAATCACCCTCAAGGAATCGGCCACGCTCCAAGAGGCCATCAACACCATGGCGGAGCACAAGGTGAACCGCTTGCCCGTGGTGGATGGACACAAAAAGCTGGTCGGCATCGTCACGCGGACCGACATTGTCCATCAACTTTCCAAACTTAAAGTGGCGTAGCCACACAAATCCTAGAGTCGAGGCACGAGAACCTATTCATCCTTCGCAGTGTTGCTACGTAGAATGGAAACAAAATCCAGACATCCCAGAGCTCAGAAACCAGAACCCAAACGGGAACATTTAATAACCTCCATGGTGGATAAGCCACGGTTTTGCTTGAGTTGTCTTGTTTCTGGATTTTGGGTTTTAGGCCCTGTTTAGGCTCTAGACCCTAGGATCTAGGATTTTGGGCGCCATGGGGGGATGCAAAAATCAGGTTGAAATAAACAAAAAAATCAGTAAAATAGCAAGGCAACTGATGTTTTTCATAGACAAGTTGTCCAGCATTAAAACCTGTACTTAAGTAACTCAACCCCATGGACACGATTACCCTCAATGTAACTGAAACTTCCTTTGCCACGGCCAAGGATGCCCGCAAAGCCGACCGCATTCCCGTGGCCTATTACGCCAAGGGCGTGAAGAATCGCGGATTCTCCATCAACTACCAGGATTTCCGAAAGGCTTTCGAAAAGGGGGGTCGCACCACGATCATGACCTTCGTGAACGAAAAAGAGGAAAAGATCCCCTGCATTGTCCATGAAATCCAATACCATCCCGTCACCGACCGAATGATCCATGTGGACATGATGGCGGTCGACATGAACAAAAAGATCCGCACCAAGATCCCCGTCAAATTGGTGGGCACTTCGCCCGCAGTTCGCGACTTGGGTGGCATTTTGGTGCAAAGCAAGAATTCCATCGAAGTCGAATGTTTGCCAAAGGACTTGGTCCGCGAATTCGTTTTGGATGTCAGCGCGATCGCCGACTTCCACACCTCCCTCAAGATCAAGGATATCCAAATGCCCGCTGGCATGAAATCGTTGGACAATCTGGGCATCCCCGTGGCCACGGTTTCCGCCCCACGACCGACCGAGGAAGAAGAGGCCGCCAAGGCCGCCGCTGCCGCAGCAGCAGCCGCAGCCGCTGCTCCGGGCGCCGAAGGTGCCGCCCCCGCCGAAGGTGCCGAGGCTGGCAAGGAAGGAGAGGCCTCCGCCAAAGGCGGATCCACCTCTGGCGGAAAGAAAGAAGGAGCCCCTGCCGAGGCTGGCAAAAAAGAGGAGAAGAAAAAATAATTCGAATAGTGACATCCGAGTCGTGGCTAGAATTGTGGCTAGAATTGTGGACCACGATGCCAGCCACTATTCTAGCCACAATCCGAATCCATTATGGATCTCAAACATTTCTCACAGCGATTCCGACATCGGTTCCATGTGGACCTTTGGTTTGTGGTCGTTTTGGCGCTCGTCGCCTTGGGTGTCTTTGTCGTGGCCGAACTCATCATTGGCCAAGTCGTTCGACACAACCAACTGGAGCAATTGCGGGTGAACCCCTTGGACGAACGAGCGGTCTACGATGGCGGGGGACACAACCTTTCGGACGACGTCTCCCTGCTGTCCGAAACCCACTCCTCCAATTTGAATGGCGCCAAAAGCAACCAGCTGGCCGGCACCGAACAACCCATTGCCGTGGTGGTCGAAAACTACACCCCCATCCGCGGCCAACAGGCCGGATTGGAGGGAGCCTCGATTGTCTACGAGACTTTGGCCGAAGGCGGAATCACGCGTTTTTTGGCCATTTTCGATGGCGCGCCTGTGGAAAAGATCGGCCCCGTCCGCTCGGCACGGCCCTATTTCGTGACCTGGGCCTCGGAATTTCGCGCGGCCTTCACCCATGTGGGAGGCAGCAACGAGGCGCTTGGCGACATTAGGGGGAATTTTCGCATCCTCAACATCGACGAGTTCTCGGATTCCTCCTCGATCTGGCGCGACAACCAGTATCTGGCTCCCCACAACGCCTTCACTTCGACCGCCAAGATCCAAAAGCGCCTGAAAGATTCCGACTACAACCACCCATTGACCTCCCCGCGCTTCCCCTTCAAGGACGCGGATGCGGAATCGGGCGCCATCAACACCATCACCATCGACTTCTCGCTGACGCCCTATGGTGTGAAATACGTGTACGACCCTGTGGCCAAGGCGTATGAGCGTTTCAATGGCGGAAAAAAACATCATGATCTGAAGCCCACCAATGTGTTGGTCCAGTTTGTGGACATGGAGGTGCTGGACGATGTGGGCCGCTTGCGCCTGCAGACGAGCGGCACCGGGAAGTCGATTGTTTTCCGAGACGGGCAGGCCATTGAGGGCACATGGGAAAAAGACTGCTCCATCAATAGCGACGACCAGCCGACCAGCTCGTGCTTCACCAAATTCTTCGACGCCAACGGCGATGAGGTTACGCTCAACCGCGGGCAGACGTTCATCGAGGTGGTGCCAAACGGGCGGGCGGTGAATTATTTCTAATATCGTGAAAACCGCTTCGGTTTTCACGGTCTTTCCCGCTCAAGGTCTCGCCTTGCGCCCTTTCGCTAGGCTTCGCGACTTCCCTTCGCGGGCACCCGCGAGACCCGCTCGGGCTTCGCTACGCACGCTCAAAGGCTCAGGCTCGTAAAGCAATGCCGAACGGGAGGAACGGGCGGGCGGTGAATTATTTCTAATATCGCGAAAACCGCTTCGACGGAGCCCTATTCCAAAAAAGCCCCTGCGACTCGCAAGGGCTTTTGAGAAATTTTTTGGAGACTAGAATCCGGCGAACTGGACATCGCCAGGAACCTCGAAAATCGAATCGCTAACCACCTCACGGGAACAATCCTCCTTTCTTTCCTCAATTACCCCCAACAAATCGTCGGCGGAGTTGATGTCGCTCTGCACGCCTGCGGTTTTCTTTGAAAAATCAACCATCAAACCACCGCTCTCCCCCTCTGCCCACATATACATTTTTTCATCTCTCACAATGACATGCGTCGCCGGGGAGTCGTTGTTTTTTTCAACCTCCATCCGAATTTCGCCTTTTTTGATATAGGCGATCGCATTTGCCCCATCGGGGTCCACAAACTTGCATTTGATCGGAATCGATTTGTCCAAGGCATCTTTGACGGAAGAAAAAATGCCCTTGTCTTCTTGCTCAGGAGCGGTGGCCGATGGTTGGGCGGACTCGGGGGTTTCCTGGGAATCGTCTTTTTTCCCCGCGCAAGCCGCCAAGGCAAAAATCAGGGTGAACAGGATCAATGCACTAAAAATTTTTTTCATGGATTTCATTTATTAAAGGCTAACACCGCACATTATATTTGCTTCACCAAATCATCACAACTCATTAATATAAAAACAGCTAAAATAAACCATTGCCATGCGCCTCTCCGATTTCGACTACCATCTGCCCAAGGAACTGATTGCCCAACGGCCCCTGGAGGAGCGAGACCAAAGCAAGCTGATGGTTTTGAATCGTAGGGCAAAGACAATCGAACACCATCGATTTTTCGAGTTGCCCGAGCTCTTGGATCCAAATTCGGTGGTCGTTTTCAACGAGTCGCGCGTGATCCCCGCCCGACTGAAATTCAGGATCGGCGAGGGGAACGCCGAGGTTTTGCTGGTCAAGCCAACCCACGACAACACTTGGGAGTGCATGGTGAAGCCGGGAAACAAGTTTCAGGCGAAAACGGATATTTCGGTGGATCCCGAGCTCAGCCTTCATGTGAAAGATGTGTTGGAGAGCGGCCTTCGCGTGATTCAGTTCAAATGCAATGACCTAAAAGCCTATTTGAGGGGCCATGGCCATGCGCCGACTCCGCCCTATATCAAAGAGACGCTGGAGGATCCGGAACGCTACCAAACCATCTACTCCAAAAACGAAGGTTCCGTGGCCGCTCCGACCGCAGGATTGCATTTCACCAAGCGTGTGCTCGATGGGCTCAAGGCCAAAGGCATCCAGACCGAATTCGTGACCCTCCATGTGGGGCTGGGGACGTTTCAGGGGGTCAAAACAGAACAGATCGAGGAGCACCAGATCCACAGCGAATGGTTCAGCCTGACCGAAGACGTAGCGGAGCGCCTGAACCAAGCCAAACTGCTTGGAAAAAAGATCGTGGCCGTGGGCACCACGACCGTGCGGGTGCTGGAATCCTGCTCGGACGATAGCGGGCGGCTGGACCCCCGATTCGGCGAAACCAATATCTACATTTACCCCGGCTACCGCTGGAAATTCGTGGACCAGATGATCACCAACTTCCACGTGCCCAAAAGCACGCTCGTGATGCTCGTGAGCTCGTTCGCCGGACTTGATTTCATCATGAGAGCCTATGAGACCGCCAAAAAGACCGACTATCGGTTTTTCAGCTTCGGCGACGCGATGCTTATTCAATAAGCTTCGATTTCAAATGGGATCTCCAGAAAATTGCTTCCGACCACCGCGCACAACTTAACCCTCTCAACCAACATCATGGTTTTGTGGAATTCGCCCGACAACCTTGGGTCCAACCCCAAGCTGTTTTCAAGACGACGATACCACTGCCGCATTTCTGACTCCACTTTTTCAATGAAACGAAGGACTTCCCCATTGGTTTCCGAAAAATTTCGAGGAAGATCATTTTTCACCTTTTCCAGAAAGCAAAGGAGTTCGCCAGGGGGCAGATGGCTGGCCTCTTCTGTTCTATCAACCACAGGTCAACTATTAAAAATTAAAAAGGGTCTATAAAATATTCATTGTAGGCCAAAAAGTCAATATAGCCAAGCCTTCCAACCAACAACCAAAAAATCATGAAAAAAATCTTTTTTTCTTTTATAATTTTATTTGCAATTTTGGCGGGCTGCGCCAAAAAGCCCGTGGAAAACCCCCAATCCATCGCTAACCCAAAAAAAACCATGACCCTAAGCCTCTTGAACTTTGAAGTGACCAGTTATCCCAATGGCTCGCCTATGCCCGCCAAATTTGCGACGAATCAGGGGGGCGGGGAAAACATCTCCATCGGCCTAAAGTGGCAACCGGTTCCCGCGGCCCAGTCGTACGCCCTGCTGTTCGACGACCGGGCGCCCATTGCCCGAAACTGGGTGCATTGGCTGGTGGCGGATATTCCGATCACCACTACCGAGATTCCCGAAGGGGCAAGCCGGACCGACCAGATGCCCCCGGGCAGCCGCGAGCTGGTGACCAGCTGGGGAAACAAGGGCTACGATGGTCCCCAGCCCCCCATCGATTCCGGCAACCACGAATACGTGGCCACCTTGTTTGCGTTGGACACGGCGAAATTGAGCGTTCCCGAAAACCCCTCGCGCGCGGAATTCCTGAATCAGGTGGAGAGACATGAGATCGCGCGGGAAACGTGGAGCGGAACTTTTCAGCGATAATTCCAGTTGAGGCTCCGGTTGGGGCTCCATGGGAGCTCCCATTGGGGTCCTATTGGAGCTCCGATTGGAGCACCTAGGGAGCGCCCATCGGAATTAGATGATTCCCAGCCTTGCCTCGATCTCCTGATCCACGAACATCTTCTTCCGGCCGTATTTCATGCGCGAGTATTTGCGCAAAACCTCAGCCATCTTGTCCGTGCCCTGGGGGTCCCAAATGGTTTGGATGGAGAAGGGTCGTGAGGTGGTGTTTTTAATATTCAATTTGATGTAAGCCGAATAGTTGGCGATCGATAGAACATCTTGTTCGGACAAAATCGGGGCGTATTCCTTGGCCAGGTACTCCGCGTCCTCGGCGCCGACCTTGAAGCTCATCATGGTGCCCACGTTGCCGAACACGGCGTCGCGCACGCGGGTGTCGTCGTGGCCGGACGGGGTCTTGGTCAGCTGGGCGATATACTGATGGGCCATGATCAGGGCCAGGCGGTATTTGCGCGCCTCGGAAAGGATGGAGGCAAAAGTGTCGGTGGCGAAATTCTGGAATTCGTCCACATACATGAAGAAGTCGTGGCGTTTTTCCTTGGCCATGTCCTGCCGACCCATGGCGGCCATGTTGACCTTGTTCACGAAGATCAGACCCAACAGCTGGGCGTTCAGGTCGCCGATCTTGCCCTTGGAGAGGTTCACGAGCAGGACTTTTTGGTTGTCCATGATCTCGCGGATGTTGAACGCGGACTTGGGCTGTCCGATGATGTTGCGGATGGTGGTGTTGGTGATGAAGGGGCCAAACTTGGCACTGAAATACGGGATCATCTCCTGCTTTTCGCGGTCGCCGGTGTTCGCGTATTCATGCTCCCAGAACGATTTGACCACTGCGTTCGAGACTTTAGCCGTCTTGTATTTTCGAAACTCCTCGTCCACGAACATGCGCGGCACGTCGATCAGGGTCGCCCCTTCCTCCTGATCCTCCATGAGCGTAAGACAGGCATTGCGGAAATAATGCTGGATACGCGGTCCGAACACCTCATCGCCGAAAATCTTGATAAAGATCTCCATGGCATCCAGCGAGGCGCGGTCGCGCTCCTCGTCGGTATGGGCCTCGAGTAGATTCAATCCCATGGGCCGTTCGGTGTCCGCGGGGTCGAACAGGATGATATCCTGGGCACGCTCCTTGGGAACCGCCTTGAGCGTGTCCTCCACCAGATCGCCATGCGGGTCGATGAGGCAGACCCCGTCGCCGTTCCAAATATCCTGGCGGCACATGTAATTGAGCAAAACGGATTTGCCGCAACCGGACTTTCCGATGATGTAATGGTGGCGCGTGCGGTCGTCCCGAAGGATGCGAATCAGCTTTTCCTCGCCACGGTAGGTGTTCTTGCCGATCACCACACCCTCCTTCGGCAACTCGAGCGGAGGCGGGAGCACCTTGTAGGACATCCATTTGATGATCGGAATGGCGTTGTAGCGCGAATCAGGGAAATGGATAATGGAGGAAAGCTCATCCTGACAAAACAAGTTCCTCTTGTGGAAAACGCCTGGAATGCGCCGCTTGAACAAATATTTCATCAGCATATTGTTGATGAAGTCGATCGGCAAGATACGGCGATTCTGGAACCAGTTGAGATAGGCGTCGTGGTACACGCTGAACGCCACATTCATGTTGTTCGTGATCTCGACCGTCCTCGCCTTGGATTTCGACAAGGCCACAATGCGGATCGAGGCATCGAAACCCACCTGGCCCGCCTTTTCGCCAATTCTTTTGTAGGCTTCCTCCTTGGACTGCAACATACGGATGTAGGAATCGCCGGAGCTGGCTCCAGGCGCGCTCGTCTTGCCTCCCCCCGCCCCGCGGGTCATATTGATCAGGAACGAAAGGATGGGGCCGAGGATCGGGATTGGGATATGAATCGGAAGGGGCTTGTTCTTGAATAGGCGCGTGCCGATATCCTCCGTGGTTTCGCGCCATTTTTCGGACGAAACCGGATTGACGATCATCTGCACGGCCGCCTTCTCATCCGGCTCGAGCTTTGAAAGGACGTTCGCCATGTTGTTCAAGGGATCCTCCTCCATGACCTTGTAGCCGTTGATCGGGAACCAGAACGGCTTTTTGGTGTACATGTAATAGGCGCGCATCGTGAGCCCCTTGGCAAAAAGATTGTAGGGCTTTTTGGAAACCGAGATGTCGGCATCCTTGTAGAACGTGGTGATCTGCTTTTCTAGGATGCTTTGGTAATACCGATCCGCCACCACATAAAAGCTGAGCTCCTGGTTTTCCAAAAACAACTCGAATGAGATGTTGTCCGCCTGCCAGATCTTGGTCTTGATCATGTTAAACAGATTCATCTCGCGAATCTCGTAAAGCGCGCGGTAAAGCTGGCTCATGACCGCGACTCTTTCCTTGAAATCCTTCTCGGTGCGCTTTTCCTGGTCCAGTTTCGAGTCGCTGCGGGGCAGAGTGACCTTGATGTAGACCAAATTTCGAGACTTCCACACCTGATAAAGGAAACGGAGCAATTTTGAAAAATACTTGAGCGCATACCAGCCCAAAACGACATACAGCAAAATCCACCAACCGCCATGAGCCTTCAGCCAATCGACGTAAGGGGTTGCCATGTCCCAATATTTGGTCAGACCCAGCTTGGCTAAAGGGGAAACCGGAGCGGTTTTTGCCGCCGCAGTCGTGGTTGCCGCCGCCGATGCGCCTGGAATTACGGCCATTTGGTTTTATTAAATCTATTTATTATAGCAGATTTGCACTCTGAAAACAAGGGACAAAACCATTATCAACCCGTAGGCGAGATTCGCGAATCTCGCCTACGGAAATTAAATTATTGTTTCCCCCCACAGTCAAAAGCCCCGGGCGTTCAAGAATCGGATTCTTAAACACTGGCGGGGCTGATGACAATTCGTATCCTTTGTTGGGTTTGGCGCGGATTTGCGCCGGGGTGGGAGGGGTTTGGCGGGCTACTCGATCGGCTTGGCACGAGCGCAGACGATGCCGCCCTCCTCCTTGAAGCCGTCGATGCCGATGAGCGAGGACTCGGCCGTGACCGAAGTCTCGTTCAGCACCTTGCCGCCGAGGTTCTTGATGACCTGACGGACAGAGGCATCGCTCTGGGCGAACGCCAGGGTGGCGCGAGCGCGATTGCCTGCGGTGGTGCGGGCGAGGGGGGCGTTGGCGATGCCCGCGACGCACTCGATGGCGCTGCCGTCGGCCTGGATGCCCGAGACGGCGTACTTGGAGCCGAATGCCTTGACCAACTTGAGGATGGTCAGGGTTTCGGCGCTGGGAGCTGCCTGGGCAATGCCGGAGACGGAGACGAGCACCAGAGCGACGAGCAATGCGAAAAACTTCATGGGGCACCTCATTTTTTCCAAAACGTTTGGATCACCCGAATCGACACCATGCCGACCCAGATGAATTAACCACTTTCTTATTTTCAACAGTCCCATCGGACCGTAAAAGGAGTACGAATTGTCAAAGAACTTGTCTATTTTGCCCTTTTCACCCTGTTTTAAACTTCCTGGTCGCGCCGGACTGGCCGGGCAACACGGGAATAGGGGGGTTGGACTTAATAGTGTGATAATTATACACTGTTTTTATATTTTGTCAATATTAATCCCCTCTAGCTTTTCAAGCTTTGGTTCTCTTGTGACTTTCCAAAACTTCGGCTACCATGACACCCTGATACGCCTTCGCAATTTAATTAGCAAATACCACGAAGCTTTTACTTTGACGCCATGGTTAGACGGTCAAAAATTGCTTCGCCGCATTCACTTAATTTAAAAGCGAAGTGGTATGAACTAAGAACCCATCATGAGTCTTTTTGGAAAAACGTGGATCATCAAGAATTCCGACGACAAGCTGAATGTCATTGCCAAACTGCTCCAAAACCGGGGCGTTGACTCGCCCGAAAAGGCGCAGGCGTTTTTTAGCGGCAAACTGGCCGACCTGCACAGCCCGACTCTCCTTTTGGATATGGAAAAGGCTGCCGAACGGATCAGGCGGGCCATCCAAAACAAGGAGAAAATCATGGTGTTCGGCGATTACGACGTGGACGGCATCAC
>CAZURX010000023.1:0-10929 GCA_964623015.1 uncultured Candidatus Peribacteria bacterium | reverse complement strand
ATGAGATTGGCTACTCGACCGTGGCACCCCTCATCAAAAATACGATCGGCCGAATCACTGAAACGGGATATGACCTCGAAGGAAACCCCACAACCTTGCCTGCGACAACCTTCGACTACACCCCTTCTGTTGTGAGCTGGCAGGAAACGACCGACTACCAATATCCGGGACTTTTCCTGATGTGCTATTACGACTGCCAAAGCATTGGCGCGGAATGGGACATGAACGGAGACGGACTCACGGATTTTGAGTCTTTTTCCAATGGCACCGCCCAACGCTACACCAACAACGGAAAAAATGGCTTTACCACTGGAAGCGGTTCGATCCTGAGCCTCGCCCAACAATCATTCCCCACCGCATGGGACAAGTCCATCGATTTCAATGCGGACGGCCGAAACGACCGAATCACTTCTGGAGCGAGCCGAATAGATGGGAAATTATATAGCGGTCTTACCCTTGAAGGAGGTGGAAGCTACGCCAACACCATCGGGGTTGGCATTGGAAGCCCCGAATATGGAAAACAGGACAATGGCGCCTGCTTGTCTGATTTGAACGGCGATGGACTACCCGACATCATCCAAAGCCACCAAGACATTTATAGCTATGTTGTTCACGCCCAAACCTGCCTAAATACCAATGGCACCGCCTGCGCCACGACCAATCTTTGGCCCGCGCCAACAACCTTCATCACCGACAACACGACCTATCAAATGCCAAGGACCTCCTTTTCGCAAGACTGCAATTCGGACGGACTGGCCGATGTGTCTTCCGTAGCCGGCAGCATCAAAAACTGGATCAACGACGGAAAGGGCGGATGGATCGAGAACGCGACCCGTTGCGACCTGCCCCCCATGGATTCGCTTACCCACCGATCCCTGGATGCCAACGGGGATGGGCTTATGGATCAGGCCGTTTCGTATGTGACCATCACAAACTGGGGCCAAACGCTCACCAACCAGCTCAACATCAACACGGGCAACGGCTTCAAAACCTACACCAATCTTTTTCCCCTAACCCTGGGATCCTTTGCCAGCGGCAGCCAAAGTGATGGAGGGGTCCGCATCACCGACCTGAACGGCGACGGACTGCCGGATGTCATTATGTCGACCCTGATCATCGGCACCTCGAGCGCCGGCGGACGATACGAGACCAAAAGGACGTTTTTGAACCGGGGAACCCGACCCTACTTCCTGAAAACCGTGCGCACCAGCGGAGGCGCCACCATTCAAATGGAGACCCAAAATTCGGCCCAGCTAAGGACGGCAACCGACACACAGGCCAACCCGAAACTGCCGATCAATTTGCCCGTGCTCACCAAAATGACCGTGAACGATGGCCTTGGGCATGTGACCTCGACCAATTATCTATATGAGGACGGACACCAGTATTTTCTGAATTCCGACAACCGCGAGTTCGCCGGATTCCGCGTGGTGACCAAGACCGACACACTGGGCTACAAGACCAAAACCTACTTTCACCAGGACGAATACAGCGTGGCGGATGCGGCCAATGGCGAATGGGACGACCACATCAGCAAAAAGGGAATCCCGTACCGAATTGAATCCTATGACACCCAGGGTCGGTTGGTCAGCGCCACCATCAATCGGATCGAAAGAAAATATTCGAACCTCGGAACCTTTTTCGCCATCCAAAAGCAGACCGTGACCCAGAACATCGACCCTGAGACAGGCACCAAACGCTCAACCGCAAAAGCGTTTGAATATGACGGCTTCGGCAATCCGACCAAGGTGACGGACTACGGCGAAGTGACCCTGAACGGGAACGATGGATCCTTCACGGATATTGGCAACGACCTGATGACCCAAACCATTAGCTATGCCCAAAACCAAGCGGACCATTTGGTTGCGCTGGCCTCGGAATCCAAAATGACGGACCAAAACGGAAAACAGGTCAGCGACCAACGGCTGTATTACGACGGCCTTGGGCTTGGCGAAGTTTTGAAAGGCAATCCGACCCGTACGGAAACATGGCTGAACACGATGGACGGATTCTTGGCCCAGACCATGGACTACGATGAGTTTGGACTGCCTGTGAAACAGACGAACCCACGCGGTTTTTCGACCACCATGGAATACGATTCCTTGCACCTGTATGCCACGGCTGTGACCAATGCCTTGGGCCAGACGGTTCATACGGTTTTGGATGTTGGAATCGGCCAGCCAATCGAATCGATTGATCCAAACGGACTGAAATCGAAACAGACGTATGACGGATTGGGCCGATTGGTGAAATCGGAAATCAGCGACCCAAAAAATCCTGACAATTTGGTTGTAACAAAGACATTCGAATTCAATGACAACTCCATGCCCCGCCTCTCGAAACAGGTGGCGCACAACGATGACGGGCAGACCGTGGAAAATTTTGCCTATGCGGACGGACTTGGACGAACCATCGAGACCAAGCAAGAGGCCTCGAACGGCAAATGGGTGACCGCGGAAACCGCGTTCGACGAACGGGGGCAGGTGAAGAAATCCATCCAGCCATTCTTCTCGAATTCCTCGAGCTTTGAGTCGGTGGACACCAACAAGCTAGGGACCACCATGACCTACGATGCCTTGGGCCGGCCCTTGACCGTGACCAATCCGCTCGGCACCACGACCACCGTTTATGACGGATGGAACCAGACCGTGACGGATCCCAACGGAAAAGTTCGGGGCCACCAATTCGATTCGCGCGGCCGGCTGATTCAGGTCACGGAACATTTGGATTCCCAAACCAATAAAACGAATTATTCCTATGACGCGCTGGGCAATTTGATCGGCCTCACGGACTCACTGGGAAACACTCGAACCTTTACCTACGATTCGCTGGGCCATCGACTCACGCAGACGGATTCGGCCAAGCCAGGCCAGTCGGGCCATGTGTGGAGCTACCAATATGACGAGAACGGAAACCTCACCGAGCGCATCGACGCCAACGGCAAAATGGTCAGCACCGTGTACGATGCCTTGGACCGCGCGACCCAAGTGGACTTGGAAAGCCAACCCGGCATCGACTTTACTTTTGAATACGACCAAGGCGCGAATGCCATCGGCCGCGTGAGCGCGACCATCGGCCAGAATTACGAGAAGCGACCCACCTACGATTTGCTAGGACGGGTGATTTTGGAACGAAAAAAGATCGCAGGGAAAGATTTTGATTTCGCCATGGATTATGACCTTTTGGGCGGAGTCAAAACATTTACCTATCCGGACGGGATGACGGTGGACACCACTTACGATTCCGCGCACCAGATCGCCAAAGTTTCGAGCGACGGAAAGACCTTCGCGGACCAATTCGACTACTCGCCGCTGGGCCAATTGGCACAGGTGAACTTGGGTAACAATGTTGTAACAACCAATATTTATGATCCCCAGCAATTGTATCGGCTCACCGAGAAAAAAAGCCTGATTTTCGGCACCGCGCGCGTGCAGGACTTTTTGTACCAGTACGATGCGGTCGGGAATTTGATGAAGCTGGAGGATGAAAGCAACGGCATCAGCAACTGACTGTGTCGAATTTCCAATACGACTCCATTGGCAACATCACCTACAAATCGGATCTTGGAGCTTATGTTTATGGCGGGGCCAATCCGCATGCCGTGACCAAGGCGGGAGACAAGGTCTTCGAATACGACCCCGCTGGCAACATGACCCAGCGCGATGGGAAGACTTACCAGTACGACGAGTTCGGACGGATCACGAAGATCGGCGAAGAGACCGCCTACCAGTATGACGAGGCAGGCCAACGAATTTTGAAAACCGATCTAAAAACAAACGAAAGCATGACGTATGTGAACGATATGTTCGAGTCGGAACCAAACGAGGACACCAAATACGTGTTCGCCGGAAAACTGAAGATCGCCAAAGTGACGCGCAAGACCGTGGCCGCCCCCACGGTGGATCCTGTGGACACGAACCCCACGGATCCGACTGTTAACTTCAGCGGAACCAAACCCGCCGACTTGGCGCTGTGGCTAAACGGCATCGAGATTCTGGCCGCCGGGCCCGAAACCACGTGGACGCATTCCGCGAACCTGGTTCCCGGGGACAACTCGTTCGACTTCTACACGAAAAAAGACGTGGACGCGACGAGCCGAAGGATCACGCTAAGTTTTTTCTATGAGGTCGCCGCGCCCACGGTCGAATTTGTGGACTCGCCCCAAACCGCAACGCATGTGACCCTACGGGGGACCAAGGGGGAAAGCACGGGCATTTGGATCAACGGAAGCGAGGCCGTTCCGATGAATGCCGAAACAATTTGGGAAACATCCGTGGCGCTGACCTCGACCCAAAACGCGTTTGAGATTTTGGCGAAAGACCGTGTCGGAAACCCGAGTGCCTCATCCCAACTGAATATCGCCTACGTCGCGACCACGCCGACCGTTGAGCCGTTCGACCAGCCCGTGAAGGCAAATCCGTTTTCGATCAAGGGAACCAAGGCCGCTGGCATGGGCATTTGGATCAATGGCGAGGAAGCGGTGCCCGCGAACGACGACCAAAATTGGACGGCTAATCTGAAACTTGTGAAAGGGATGAACCAATTATCCGTGACCGCCAAAAATGAATTCTGGATCGAAAGCAATGGAGTCCTGCTCACCATCCCGTATGAGATCAACGCGCCGTCGCTCGATCCTGTGGAGTCGCCGACGAACCAGACGATTGTGCCGCTCACTGGAACCAAACGCGCCTACACCAGCGTGTGGATCAATGGAAAAGAGGTCGTGCCCATGGACGCCGAGGAGGTATGGGTGGCCACGGTTCGCCTGACGGATTTGCACAATATTTTCACGATCACGACCAAAGACGAAGAGGGATTGGAAAGCGAGGCGATTGAATTGAGTTTGGACTACGACCCTGTTCCGCCAACCGCCGACATGGCGCCCAGCACCACCTCGAGCAATCCCTACACCCTGAGTGGGACCAAGGTGGCCGGCACGGCCATTTGGATCAACGGAAAGGAGGCGGTTCCCGCCGATGACACGACCGTGTGGTTCGCGAGCGTTCCGCTAACGGAAGGCGAAAACCAGATCACGATTGTGGCGGTGAGCCGGTTCGGAATCGAAAGCGAGCCCATGAAACTCAGCCTGAATTATGTCAGATCCGCCACGATTTACGCCGTGGGCTCGGCTCCCGCTGTCACTTCAGGCGGAGGCGCCACGGACATCACGCTGAATACCCTGCTTTCCAAACGCATGATCGAACGCCAGGCACAGGCAGCGGAACTGGAAGCCCAAGCCAAGGCGGCCAAGGGCACTGAGGCTTTGGATGCATCCATCCCAGTTTCGGACATTGTGCTCTACAACCAAAGCGGCGACCGCACCAACACGCCCAAGCCGCTGTGGCCCACGGCCAAATCCACGACTAACGTGCAGTTCAAAAATCTGCAGATCGCCTACCAAAACGGCAAGGCGACCCTTTCTTGGGACAAAATGAGCAAGGAGGTCGCCACGTTCGACATTTACCGAAGCACGGATCCCTTCCCGTCCGTCTCGGCCAAGAACACGGCGGTCAAGGTCGCCAGCCTTGAGGCCAGCAGCGAAACCAACCAGTTTCAGGACAGGGTGAAAAAGGGGGCACGCCACACCTATCGCGTGGTGGCCCTAAACCATGCCGGGGAGATCGTGCGCACCAGCCTGATGCTGACGCCCGACACCGTTTTCGTCACGATTGAATCGGGCAGCACCATCGATTTCAGCGGCCTGACCGACCAGCCGTTCAACAAGTTGTATGTGTCCGAGCATCCGCGCTTCAGCTTTGAGAAGACCGACGACCCGCGCGTTCTGCAGATCACACCGAAAAACAACTTCAAATCCGGGGCGCGGATCAGCGTGCGCTTCATCGACTGCCAGCCCAAAAAGGACGGCCGCAACCATTGCGACCAAGTGGAAGAGAAGGTGCTGGACGTGTTCGTGGTGAAGGACGACGACGGCTTCATGGCCAAATTGCGAAAAATAGGCAGCCAGTTCTTCAGCCTCCTCGTTCCGCAGGCCAATGCCAAGGGCATGGACCCCGAGGAGAAGGTCGAGTACTACCTGACCGACCATTTGGGCGGAGTCGACGTGGTAATGGACGAGCAGGGAAACGTGGTGGAGCGAAGGGACTACCTGCCCTTCGGCGAGGAGCGCATAGCCGAAACGACCGGCGCAGACAAGGAGCGACATGGCTTCACGGGCAAGGAACTGGATTCCGAGAGTGGGTTGTATTACTATGGAGCCAGGTACTACGATCCGGCCATTGGCCGATTCGCTAGCCTTGATCCTTTAATCCTTGGAGAGAGTTCAAAATCTTTCCAGACGGTTTTGTCGAACCCGCAAAGTTTGAACGGGTACAGCTATGTGCTGAACAACCCAGTGAGGTATGTGGATGAGACGGGGATGTATAATTCAGAGATACACTACGATGCGACTTTTTGCCTTTCCCAGGAAGCAGGATTTAATTATGACCAAGCCAAAGAAATAGCCTTTTACGATCAGTTTGTCGATGATAATCCGGCTACCATGCCCCAAAATCTGGACAGCCTTGAAAATATTGACCAAACTTTGACAAACTTAGATAAGGGCATAGTTGAATATTATCATTTCGCGGACAGAAAGGAGGCAACTAACAGGCTTCAAAAATCAATCCGTAGTCCGAACTTGAGGGTTTTTGCTACAAACCTACACACTTATCAAGACAGCTATTCCCATGAAGGCTTAACACCTTTCGAACATGTAAAACAGGGGCATGATCCCGATATGACATATCTAGAGCCCAGAAAGGCCCTAACAATGATTAAAGCAAGCTTCTTCTTTCTCCGAGAGAAAAATAAAAGCGTTAATGGCCTAGGCGGTCTTTCACCCGAAGAATACAGCCTAGCAGGCGCAAAAAAATGGTTGAGCGTTCGAAAAGACTACCTTGATTTCTCAAAATCGACAGATAAATCATCGAGCCGCATTACCGCTGAAGGCGAATCAGCCAAAAAGGAGGTGACTCTCAGCTCAGCTTCAGAATAGTGAATGGATCCTTAGCCAAACATCCACCATGAAAAACACCTCATCACACGAAGCGAAAAAACAGATTCTTATTCCGGTAGCCATAACTGCCTTGGTCATGGGTGGCTATACCTATCTTGGCCTAAAAAATTCTATTCAGTTTAGTTCTGAAGGCTCGAATATCACCCTTTTCCTTTTGCCATTCCTCCTCTGGTGTTGGTTAATTTCTGTTTGGTTTAAATGGAAACCAAAAAAAATAGCCAATCTTTTCGCCTTAGGCATAGTTCCAGGATTGCTGAGCGGAATTCAGTTTTCCTTAATGGTTCATGTCTCTAGCCCCACCTATCAAAATGGACCAATCCCTTTTTCTGCCGGCTTCTTGGTCTCAATGTTTTATATTGGCGCCATTTGTGGCGTTGTAACGGGGATCTTAGCGTTGTTGATATATGGATTTACAACCCTTTTCAAAAAATAAATATTCAAAAATTTTGACTTAACCACCCGTTTTCGATATAATGATCAACGAAAGATAACTTCATGGCCAGGAGCCACCATACTCCACTGGGTCGGGGGTTATTTTTCATATGGGCTAAACATGGACATCAGAAATTTTTGCTTTCTCTTCGGGTCTTCCTTAATTTGAACATAAAATTTACGGCCCGCCGCAATTCCCAAAAAACGATACAGCCTATCTTTCCCCTCCATAATCGAAAATGGTGGCCTTCTTGAGTCGCGGATCAACTCGAACCCCGCCTTAATCAATTGCAATCGTCGAAATCTGTCCCTAGGATTTTTTTGCATTGTGTGTGGCCAAAAGTTATCCAAAAAAATCTTTTCACCCTTGAAATAAATTGACCTTATGTAAGGCCTTCGTTTTGTTTTGGCTGCCGCACTATCAAAAACCTTTCGGGCAATTTTAATTATCGTCACATAATTGTGTCCCGGAATCAGTCCTGACTTACACTTGTAACAATAAAAATCGCTATCCATCTAGATTCAAAAAAATCACCTACTACATAAAAATGGATTGCCAATGTATCAAAAGGCTCAGAGAATGGCAAATTGATTCAGGTATCCTTTGGCCCATCCTGGTGGTATGATGCCCTCGTATTTAAACATCTAAATAAAAACCTATGATCGTCCGAAACCCTGACCAGCGTGTGGCCGTCCTGGTGGACTCGCAGAACATGTACTATTCGGCGCGCAACCTTTTCAACACCAAGGTGAATTTCAAGGCCCTGCTCAAGCGTGTGGTCTACGGCCGCCTGCTGGTGCGGGCCATCGCCTATGTGATCAACGCCGAGGCCGTGGGAGAGAAAGTCAACTTCTTCGAGGCCTTGAACGAGGCCGGATTCGAGGTGAAGGAAAAAGAGCTGACCGTTTTTTTGGGGGGCGCCAAGAAGGGCGACTGGGACCTTGGCATCGCCATGGACGCCATCCGCCTCGGCAACAAGGTCGACAGCATTGTGCTTGTGACAGGCGACGGGGATTTCTGCCCCGTGGTGAATTACCTCCAGCAATCGTTGGGGTGCCTGGTGGAAGTGGTCGCCTTCAAGCACACCGCCAACCGCCAACTGATCGAGATGGCCGATGATTTCACGGACATTGAGACCCTTAAGGGCGAGTTGCTCTTCCGCTCACGCCCCGAGGGAAAAAAACATTCGACGCCCTCATCCAAAAAATCCACGCCAAACCGAAAACCCCTTCCCGTGGCGCCAAGAACCCAACAAGCCCCCACGACCCCTTCGGCCCCCAAGTCGCCCGCACAACCCCCACGGCCGTACATCGCGTAAACGAGATTAACCATCTCCTCCTGTGGTAGGAGGAGTCCCCGTAGGGGGAGGTGGTATGGGCTAAGGGTACTGGGGTTAAACTATTATACCCTCGACCATACCACCCCTGCGCCCCTCCTATCACAGGAGGGGAATGGTTATTGGTTCGATTTCAGCCTGATCGCAACGATTTCGGATTCCGTGAGCAGGCGTATGGGCGGACCCCAGGTGCCGACCCCGCTGCTGACATAAAGCTGGAAAGGTCCGTCTTTGAAAAGTCCATAACTGCGCCCCCTGAAAAGCAGGCTGGCAAACCAGCTAAAAGGCGGAAATTGGCCCCGATGCGTATGGCCCGAAAGCTGCAGGTCCACCCCCTTTTCACGGGCATAGGATGTATCGAGGTCCGGTTTTAAATACGCCGTGGTCTGCTGATAGCTAAGACTGTTGTTTTGATGCCCGACGTTCGTGGGCGTGTGGTACATCAGGATTGTCGGCTTGGTTGGGTCGTATTCGGGCGAATCGAAAACCTCCTTGGGGTTTGAGAAGCGATCAAACAAGGGATAGGGCACGCCGACCAGTTGGAGGCCATCGATGTCCTCGACCCTCCCGTCGATGTCCCTCATGGTGGTTTGGGCCACGAATTTCTTGGCGATATCCAGACCCAAATACCCCTCATGGTTGCCGGTCACAAAATAAATGCCCTTTTCGGGTTTCATCGAATCCACAGCCTGCACCAACCCGGTAAAGTCTCCATCCATGCCGTCCAAGAGATCGCCGGTGATCAGGACCAAAGAAGGATTCAGGGCGTTCACCCTGCTTGCGATCTTTTGCATGAAATTCTGGCCATGGATCGCCCCCAAATGGACATCTGAAAGCTGGACGAGTGTCTTTCCCTCCCAAGACTTGGGGAGGTTTTTGAAACTCGCCTCAATCGTGTTGACGACAGGATGGGCGGCATTCCACGCGCCGCACATGGACACCACAAAGGCCAGACTGAACAACACCGAAGAAATATGAAACATCGGAAACTCAATCCCGATGACCTTCGACACCCCCGCCAGCACCCAGAGCATGGCGATGGCAAACAACAGCTGAACCAACAGGCCAATCCAAAAGGCGGAAAAAAGATAATAGGCGTTGAAAATGGGGTTGGCGTGCAGGCGGATCAGGACGGCGGAAAGGAAGAAGCTAAAGGCGAGCAGGAAAGTGGCCCACAGCAAAAAACTTTTGGTGCCGGTGCTGGTGACCCCAAAAAAATGGACAATCGAAAAATAGACCGCGAAATGGGCGCCCAAAAGGACAGAGAGGAAAGTGGCGAAGAACAAAACAAACCTAACTAGCATAATAAAAAAATCTAAATTCTAAAGGTCGAAAGCCTAAACAAATCATAGACTCCAATATACAGGAACCAAACTCGCCAAACAAAACCCATTCATTATCAATCAAAAATGGCTTCCGTTTGGGTTCTGGACTTTGGGCTTTGGCTGTTTAGGCTTTGTTTAGATTCTAGCGCCTAGGATTTAGGATTTTTTGTCCTAAAATAGCCGACTAAGATCATCCTTCATCCGCAGGGCCGCGGCGCGGGCGGCCTCGGCGTAGGCGCGCTCGCTGATCTTGTCGTCCAGATAGGCGAAGATGATCCCCCGCGAGGAATTGACGATGGCGCCCGTGCCGTTGGAATGGAAACAGGGTCGCGCGTCCTCGGCCCCGCCCCCCTGCGCGCCGTATCCAGGCACCAAAAAGATCTGGTTCGGCATGCGCTGGCGAAGCTCGCGCGCCTCTTCGGGGTACGTGGCCCCGACCACGGCGCCGACCGACGAATAGCCGCTTTCGCCGACCAACTCACGACCCCAACCCTCGACCAATCCCGCCACCACTTCGTCCACCAGCTCATCGCCAACCGCCTGCCCCTGGATCTCGTCCGCGGATTCGTTGGAGGTGCGGACCAAAACAAAAATGCCCTTCCCCTGCTCCTTGCAAACCTTGGCGAAAGGCTTGATGCCATCGGAACCGAGGTATGGGTTCACGGTCACGGCATCGGTGTCGATTGTAGAGGTCGGCGCGCCAAACACATCCACCAATCCCAAATGGCCCTCGGCATACGCCTCGGCCGTGGATCCGATGTCGCTCCGCTTCACGTCGCCGATCACGAGCAGCCCCTTTTTCTTGGCGTAGGCGACGGTT
>CAZURX010000022.1:5084-11367 GCA_964623015.1 uncultured Candidatus Peribacteria bacterium | reverse complement strand
CGTCAGTTTGTCCAAGTTGATGACCTGGGTCTTGGGATACTGCCGAAGGATGTGGCGGATGAAATGCGAGCCGATAAAGCCCGCGCCGCCCGTGACCAATAGTCGCATGTGGAAGAGTCAGGAACGCGCCCATTTTAGCACAGGATTTTGTCTGTCAGGTTCAAGGATATTGATAAAAATAAAAAAAAATGATATAATATTTAGATTTATTTGCTTAAGTGAAAATTATGGCTATCGACTCTTCAAAAAGATTGGAATTCGCCCGGCAGGATTTGGAGGCCCTCAAGGGACTCAGCCCGACGGAAACGGAATCCGTCCTTCAGACGATGAGCAAGGAGCGAAAACAGGCTATGGTGGATCTCATCCGGACCATACGCCAGGACCTCGTGCCAAAATCCAGCCTGAATCAGGCCATTGAGGATGCCATGGAACATATGGAAATCGGGGAATTGGAACACATGCCGGTCTCGAAGGAGCAAGCCGTGATGTTCACGGACCAAGACATCGACAAGGCCCTCAATGTTCAATTTAAGTTGAATGACATTGAGAATCTGTCAAAAGGGCTGTTCAAATTCGAATTAACCAAGAGCGAGGCTGAAAGTGTCTACAGGGATTATGCAGAGGATCCAAAAAGGATTTTTGAAACGGGAGAATGGCCTGGTCTGAAAAAAATTCTGCTCCAAAAAGGGTTGTCTGAGCGGGAGGCGAACATTAAAACCGATGCCGTCATCGTCCATGCCTTTCGCATCGAAAATCCAGGGGCGGATTTGCCCCCCTTTGCGCAAGCGGCATAAAGCTATTGACATAAATAATAAAAATACTATAATAGCATCCTTTTGCCTAATAGTACTTTTTTTATGGTTGAGAAAGATCGCCCCACCGATGACCTAGAGACGAAGCAGCCAGAATCCAACGCCGACAAGCAAGGCACTGGCGGCTTGATCGATTTTGTTCTTATGCTTGCGATTGATGATTATAAGTCAATGCTCAGGGGGAAATTTGGAAACCAGGTCGAAAGAATTACCAAGGAATATTTCGAGTACATCGGAGATGTTCCGACAGGGATCCCAGTTGCCCAAAACGAGATCATCTACGCCTTCAGGCTGGTCGGATCCGAAACGCCCGCATTGCTGGTGGCCACTTTCAATAAAAATGAAAATGGCGGACCCGATTTTATGAGCTTCAAGGGGGTTCGTATGTTCCCGGATTTCACAAAAAACCTCAGCAACAAAAACATGAGCTAATGGTTCGGGTTTGTGGTCCTGCCTGCTGGCATTGGAAAAACAAAAAGTCGATTAGCCACGCTTGGGCTTGTGGTCTTTTTTGGGATGCGCAGGCTTTGGCGAAGGGGTCGGGGCCGCGGGCTTCTTGGGTTCGTCGGTTGCCTTGGCGGGCTCAAGCTTTGGCTTCTCGGTTTTCGTGGGCGTCAGTTTCGGTTTAAACTCGGGCTTCTTGAAGGATTTGATCGGCTCCCCCTCGGATACCTCCCTTTGCGAAGTCTCGGCCCAGCGTTTGATTTTGTCCTCGACCACCTCGCGCGGGGTGCAGTAGCGTTCGCGCGAGAGCCGGATGATCTTCTCGCGACGCCCCTCTTCGGGTTCCAGAATGGGAGGGGGAAGGGTGGAGAGCGAAAAAGTCTTGCTGGGCATGCCGTCGATCATCAGCTTGGTGTAGGCTTGGTATTTGGGAATCGACACGATATCGTTGGGCAATACCTCTTCGGAGAACTGGTTGCTGAAGTACTCGGCGTCGTCGAAGCCGACCTGAAAAGTGAGGATGGTGCCCACGTTGCCGAACACGGCGTCGCGCACCTCGTCGGGCATTTGGGCGATGTACTGGTTCGCCATGGTCAAGTTCAACTTGTATTTGCGGGCCTCGGAAAGGATCGTGGCGAAGGCGTCCGTGGCGAAATTCTGGAATTCGTCGACATAGAGGTAAAAATCCTTGCGGTCTTTCTCCGCGGTGTCGGCCCGACTCATGGCGTCCAGCTGGAATTTGGTGATAAGCATGGAGCCGAGCAAAGACGAGTTGTCCTCGCCAATCTTTCCCTTGGAAAGGTTCACGACCACGATTTTGCCCGTGTCCATCATGAAGCGGATGTTCACGGTGGATTTCACCTGCCCCACGATGTTGCGGACCATGGGCGAGGAAAGGAACTGGCCTACCTTGTTCTGGATGGGCGAGATCGCCTCGGTGCGCATCTTGTCCTGCATCTTGCCGAACTCATCGATCCAGAAGCTCCGCACCATGGGGTTCTCGAGCTTCGAGACGATGCGGCGGCGGTAGTCCTCGTCCACCAAAATACGCATGATGCCGAGCATGGAGCTGTTCGGGGTCGCGGCAAGGGCCAAAAGGCAATTTCTGAGAATATGCTCCAAGCGCGGGCCCCAGCTTTCCGAATACATCTTCTTGAAAACGCCCAAAAGTCCCGAGGCGATCAGGTTCTGTCGATCCGGATCGTTTCCGCTCTCAAGCATGTTGAAGGCGAAAGGATGTGAAATATCGGACGGATCCAGAATCACCACGTCGTTGGTGCGGTTGGCGGGAACAAAATCGAGCACCGATTCGGCCAAGTCGCCATGGGGATCGACGACCGCCATGCCCCGACCCGAACGGACATCGGAGAAGATCATGTTCTGGAGCAGGACGGATTTTCCCATACCCGTCTTTCCAATGATGTAGATGTGTCGGCGGCGATCGACCGTCTTGGAGCCGAAAATCTGCCTGAAACCCCGATAATTGGTGGCCCCCATGATGGTGAGTTCGCTGGGTGGAACCATGCCCTCCAAAGGCAGATTGTGGGGGGGTTCCAGCTTGCGCGAGGTGACCCACAGCACATTGGGGGTGCCGACATCTTTGGAAGGCATATGGTACACCGTGGCCAACTCCTCGATGTTCATCTGGATAGGGTTTACCACAAGGCGTTGCTGGTAGCGTCGAAGGATCTGGTTGGGACTCTGGGGCATGCGGACGGCCTGAAACCCATTGAGGCTGGGCTGGTTGAACTGGCGGAAGCTTCCCGCGATTTCGTTGATCTTCACGTCCGCCAAATCCCAATTCTCGGACCTAGGCATGTACACGATGCGAATGCTGGCATCGAACATCAGCTTGGAAACCTTGTCGACCGCGGCCAGCATCGGATCCTCCTTTTCGTGCGAACGGGTCTGTTGTTGGCTCAGGTTGTCTGGCTTGCTGGGCAAATCGCCCGATTTGAGCCCCCTGAGGATCCAAAGAATAAAATAGATCGGCGACCTAAAAAAGCGATTCCAGAAGCCGCGCGCCATGTAGATGCGGATCACCGCCTCCTTCAGGGGGGCCACATTGTTGTAAAGGCCCTGATTGATCATCTTCAGGCACTTGATGGCGCGCTTCATCCACCATTTGCCAATGGGCTCCAAAGTGATCTGGATCCAGGCCTGCTCGTCCGTGGCGTTGAGTTTGGAAAGAGTGGCCGTGATGCCTCCGAGCGTCTCGGTTGCCAAGCCCGAGAGCTTATCCTCGTACTGCACATACCGCTTGATGGGGAAAAGCGAGGGGTTCACAAACTTGAGTTCCGCGGCCGCCACATATTTTTGATGCGCGGGTCTCCCCTCCAAGCTCGAAGCCTTGGGCTCATAGGCGACCAAACCGGGTTCGCCCTTTTGGGGTCCGGTGGCAAAGGGGGACACCTCATAAATATTGGTCGCGGACTTGGCGTAGTCTGGGACCTCTTCGATCTCGACATCCGGATATTGGGCGTAGATCTGGCTTTCGATCACGTTCCGGTATTTACGTGGCGCCCAAATGAAAAACTGGATCAGGTTCTTGATGGAGGCGATTTCGAGGCTGATGCGTGGCTTGGGACGACCAAAAAGGTAATCACGAAACGAATAATTGGATTCAAGGCCATGAAGCGCGGCGTAAATCTGCTCGGCCACAATGGGGCCGCGCTCGTTCGTCTTGGACACCGCCACGCGCAAAAGAACCCCTTCCGTCGCCCGGTTGTTTTTGCTCAGGTTCAAGGCCCTGAGAAACTGGAAGCCCAGATAAATTCCCGCAATGATGACAAGCGCCGCCAGAAAGTTCATTTTGGTGTTTCGTTTACAGCCCTATCATGATAACCGAGGAACGGAAAAATGGGTAGATGAAGAATGATTGATATATTTTAACAGATTATATTAATAAAGTCAATTCATCTTCCCCCCTTATTGCTTGAATTTTGATTTGGCCGAACCGAAGATGGTATCCGAGAATACTAGAAAAGATTTGCAAGAACTGCGGGAACTGCGGGGAAGGTCGGGAATGCCAATGGGCTAATCCCGCAAATCCCGCAAATCCCGCAAATCCCAATCATTTGAAAATCGCCTTAGTCCACGAACTGTTGGTCAAGCTGGGCGGAGCCGAAAGGGTCCTGAAAGTTTTGTCGGACGAATTTCCCGAGGCCCCACTCTACACCCTGCTCCACAATGCGAAAAAAACGGAGGAATGGTTTGGTGGCAAAAAAATCCACCCCAGCATGCTCCAATCGGCCTATCATCTCGTTGGCAACCATCGCATTTTTCTCCCCTGGATGTCGAAAGCCATCGAGCAATTCGACTTCCGGCACTTCGATGTGGTCGTTTCCAGCAGCTCGGCATTCGCCCATGGCATCAAGACCGGACCGAAGACCAAGCACATCTGCTACTGCCATTCCCCCATGCGCTATGCCTGGGACTTTACGCATGAATACACCAAAAATTATTCGCCCCTCATGCGTTTCCTCGCTGCTAAAACGCTTCACAAAATTCGTCAGTGGGATTTTGAGGCCGCCAACCGACCTGATGTGCTCTTGGCGAATTCAAAACACGTCCAAAAACGGATCCAAAAATATTGGCGCCGGGATTCCGAAGTGGTTTACCCGCCGGTGGATGTAAAACGGTTCACGGCAACAGGAAAACATGAGGATTATTTCCTGATCATCTCAGCCCTTACTCCTTTCAAAAACATCGAATTGGCGATTCGGACCTTCAACAAGATCAACCGCAAGCTGGTGATCATCGGCGACGGGGCCCAAAGGGATTGGCTCCAGTCGATCGCCGAGGACAACATCGAATTTTTGGGCCGAAAGGACGACCATGTGGTTCGCGACTACTTGGAGCATTGCCGCGCCCTCATTTTCCCCGGCGAGGAGGATTTTGGCATCGTCCCCGTGGAGGCCATGGCCGCCGGCAAACCCGTGCTCGCCTACGGCAAGGGCGGGGTCTTGGAGTCGGTGCAGGCGGGAGTCAGCGGCGAGTTCTTCATGGAACCAACACCACAATCTCTGGAAGACGGATTGGCGAGGCTGATGGCAAACGAGCCGCGGTACGATCCAAAGACGATTCGGACAATTGCCGAAAAATTTGATTCGTCCGTATTCACGAAAAAAATAAAATTAGTTGTGGCCAAGGCCAATCACTAGGGATCCAAAAAACGCCCCGATCCCAAAGGATCGGGGCGTTCAAATTTCGCTTGGGATTATTTCTTCGCCGCCTTCTTCGCGACGGGCTTCTTGGCGGGCGCCTTCTTCTCGGCCTTTTCAGCCTTGGCGGGCTTCACGATCACCTTTTTCGCCGCTTTCTTGGCGACCTCCTTCTTCTTGGCCTCCTCCTTGGCCTTGATTTCCTCCTTGGCGGCCTCCTTTTCGGCGGCTTTGCGGGTCATTTTCTCCTCAACCGACTCTTTGTCGAGCTTCTTGCTGGCGCGGGCGCTTTCGCTGGCCTTCATCTTTTCGGCCTTTTCCATGCGCGAGCGGAACTTGTCGACGCGACCCGCGGTGTCCACCAGCTTCTGCTTGCCGGTGTAAAACGGATGGCAGGCGGAACAAATTTCAACGGAATGCTCCTCGAAGGTGGCGCCAACGGTGTGTACCGCGCCACAGGCGCAAGTGACCTTGGCTTTGGGAAAATATTTAGGATGGATTTCGGCTTTCATAATAATGGATTACAAATTTCGGATAGTGGCTAGCCCTGAACTTGATTCAGGGTTGGCTAGCATTGTGGACCACTATTCCAGCCACAATCCTAGGTACAATTCGAATAAAATTTTAAGGGCGGGTGGATTTTAACCCATTCCTGGGCTGAGCGCAAGTTGTTATTTTCGGCCAGCCTTTTTTGAAGCCTTTGGCTTGGCGGTCAGTTTGGTGTAGTGGAACCGGCTCCCGGGAATCAACATACCTATTAACATGAGGATCAAAAGGGCGGAGACACCGATAAGCGCGGGCAAAACCCAACCCCTTTTGATGTTCACTTGGGCTTGGGCCTCCCTATACTCCCCCCTGGAATCC
>CAZURX010000022.1:0-5074 GCA_964623015.1 uncultured Candidatus Peribacteria bacterium | reverse complement strand
GGGTGACCAAATATTTGCCTGGGGTGGCATAGGAGTGGTCCACCAGCACGTCGACAGCCTTGGGGGTGTTGTCGCCAAAATCCCACTCGTACTTGGCGATGGGGTCGTCGGGATCCGTGGATTTGAGGGCATTGAAGGTAATGGTCTGCCGTATCACTCCTTCCGGATTGGAGATCTGGATATTGGGAATGGGGCCATGGTTCTGGTCGTTGGGGTCGTCGTTGTCGCCCAAACCGTCCTGGTCGGAGTCCATCGTCTCTTTGGGGTCAAGGGGGAAGGCGTCTTTGCGATCCCCGACTCCATCATGATCGGAGTCTTTGGTCTCCGTCGGGTCGGTCGGAAAGGCGTCCTGGGCGTCGGACACGCCGTCATTGTCGTCATCCGGGTCGGAATTGTCGCCAATGCCGTCATGGTCCGTGTCTTTCGATTCCCGAGGGTCAAGGGGAAACGCGTCTTGGGAATCCGGGGCACCATCACTGTCGTCATCGTTGTCCGAACGGTTCGGTTTGCCGTCATGGTCTGTATCGAGATCCACATAAACATGCGCCACGACTTTGTTGTTGTCGGGATTGTCCCCTACGGAGTCCCACGGCACCACGCGAATGGCGAACAGATGGTCGCCTGGAACCTCGGAGCCCCAGTCGACAAACACATCGTCCGTTTTGCCGGCAATTGCGGAAATGGGCTGATCGGTGCCCACAAACTGCCCCATCTTTTCGTCATAAAACTTAACCACTCCGGCCAAATCGTATTTGGAATTGTTGTGGACCGTGACATAAATTTTGGTCGATTGCCCCACAATGAGGTTTTGGGGCACTTTCACATCGGATTCGGAAAGCGAGAGGTCCTTGGAAAAATCGGCCGCATGGGCCAGCGGGGCAATTGAAAAAATTGCCAAAACGAGAAACAAAAACACAATTCTGAGATTCGAAATTCGAAATTCGAAATTCATTGGAAATTGTAAATTTGTAAATTCCTTCTCGTAATAGTCTTAAAAGTTCTAAATTTCAATCACAATCATAACAATTCCCCTAATCAAGATTGGCTTTCGGGCCACTTTGTCTGAACCATGATTCGTCTGATTAAAGAATTGCCCTGATTTTTTTTAAAAATGAAACCTGTTGCGTATAAAATCACCTTTGGGGCCAGGCAACGGAGGGATCATGGCAATCTCTTAATCCTCGTAATCATGGTCAATTTTTCAGAGGCAGCTTCTCGGCCTTGGGCGCGGGCGCGCTCGAATCCTCAAGAATCATGGACATGGAGGCGACCTTGTCCTTTCCGTCCAGGCGCATCACGTACACGCCCTGGGTGGCGCGTCCGATGGACGGGAGGTCGGACAAAGGCATGCGGATCATTTGCCCTTCCTTGGAAATCAGAATCAAGTCGCCGACCGTGGAGTTGTCCAGAATGCCGGAGCCCACGATCTTGCCTGTCTTGGCGGTGATGTTCGCGGTCTTCACCCCTGTTCCTCCACGAGCCTGGAAGCGGTAGTCGGTCACGTCGGTCGTCTTGCCCAAGCCGTTCTCCATGACCACCAGCAAACGACTGTTGGTCTCGTCGCGGACCACGTCCATGGAGACCATCATGTCGCCGGGGCGGACGCGTATGCCGCGGACCCCCATGCTGGCGCGACCCATGGGGCGCACATCGCTTTCCTTGAAGCGGATGCACTTGCCCTCTTTGGTCACTAGCATCACCTGGTCGTTCTCCTTGGTGGGCTTCACCCATCGAAGCAAGTCGCCCGGGCGGAGCTTGATGGCGATAAGGCCGGACTTGCGGACGTTCTTGAAATCCTCGATATCGGTTTTCTTCACGGTTCCGGCGGAGGTGGCCATAAACAGGTATTTGCCGGCGTCGCGTTGGGAATCGTCGAACAAAACGGTGACCCGTTCATGGTCGGCGAGCTGGATCAAATTGACGACCGCCTGGCCCTTGGCCGTTCGGCTGGCCACAGGAATTTCGTAAACGGGAAGGCGGAACACGCGACCCTTGTCGGTGAAGAACAGCAGGTTGTTGTGGGTGCGGGTGTAGATGATTTGGGCGATCTCGTCCTCGTCCTTGGTGGTCATGCCGATCACCCCCTTTCCGCCACGGTTCTGCGTGCGGTACACAGTGGGAGTGAGCCGTTTGATGTAGCCGGTCTTGGTGAGGGTCACCACCATGGGCTCATCGGGAATGAGCGACTTGGCGTTGAATTCACCAACCGCATGGGGCACGATCTCGGTCAGGCGTTTGTCGCCGTATTTTTCAAGAATCTCTTTGCTCTCGTTGGAAACGATGGCCATGATCTTTTTCTCATCGGCCAAAATCGCTTCGCATTCCAAAATAAATTTCATCCTTTCGGCCAATTCGTCCTCGATCTTCCGCTCGAGACCAGCCAACGTCTGAAGGCGCATCTCGAGGATGGCCTTGGCCTGGATCTCGCTCAATTTAAACTTCTTCATCAAACCGTCTCTGGCGTCTTCCTTGGTGGGTGATTTCTTGATCAATGCGATCACCTCGTCAATGTGGTCAAGCGCGATCTTGAGTCCATCCAATATATGGGCTCGCGCCTTGGCGACCTTGAGTTCGAACTCGGTACGGCGACGGACGACTTCACGACGATGCTCGATAAATTGTTCCAGCAAAGCTTTCAGGTCGAGCAGGCGGGGCTGGAGGCCATGCACCAAGCCGATCATGTTGTAACCGAAGGAAGTCTGGAGATTGGTATGCTTGTAGAGTTGATTCAGGACTTTCTTAGGAAACGCGTCACGCTTTAACTCAATCACTACGCGAACCCCCTTGCGGCTGGATTCGTCGCGGATGTCGGAGATGCCAGCAATCACCTTGTCGCGCACCAAATTGGCCATGGTCTCGACCAAAGAGGCTTTGTTCACCTGGAACGGAACCTCGGTGATGATGATCCGGAAACGGCCCGCCTTGGTTTCCTCGATGTCGGCTCGTCCGCGCATCACCACGCTCCCGCGACCTGTGGAGTAGGCGGCCTTGAGGGCTTCAATGTCGTAAACCAAACCTCCGGTCGGGAAATCGGGGCCCTTGATGTATTGCAAAAGGTCATCCACGGTGGCCTCTGGATGCTCGATGAGATGGTTCACGGCGCCCATGACCTCGGTCAGGTTGTGGGGCGGTATGTTGGTGGCCATGCCGACGGCGATGCCAACCGTTCCGTTCAAAAGCAGGGCTGGGATGCGGCTGGGCAAAACGGAGGGTTCTTTCAGGCGGCCGTCGTAGTTGGGCCTAAAATCGACAGTTTCTTTTTCAATATCCGCCAAAATCTCATCGGAAATGCGGTGCAGTTTGGCCTCGGTGTAACGCATGGCCGCGGCGCTGTCGCCGTCCATGGAGCCAAAGTTTCCCTGCCCGAGCACCAGCGGATAGCGCATCTTGAAATCCTGGGCCATGTGGACCATGGAATCGTAAACGGCGGCATCTCCATGGGGATGATACTTGCCCAACACATCGCCGACCACGGTCGCAGACTTTCGATACTTGGCATTGGAGCGGAGACCCAGTTCGTGCATGGAATACAGAATGCGGCGATGCACGGGTTTTAGGCCATCTCGGACATCGGGCAGGGCACGCGAAACGATCACGCTCATGGCGTAATCAAGGTAGCTTTCCTGCATCTCGGTGACAATCTCGCGGTTGTTCACGTTGCCGATGCCCACCAAAGACGGAATCTCTTCGTCGCCTCCGGAACCAGACGAAGCAATCTCAGGCGTTGCCACTTCCCCCTCCGAAGTCTCCGAAGCATTAGCGAAGGAGGACTTCTCGTTTTCTGGATCGATGGGTTTCTTTGCTTTTTCTTTAGCCACTTTGAATAAAAGTAAAAAAATAGGGTTTGCCCGATTCAACAGGGTCGGGCAAAAAAGGACGCACAAATTTTATCAGAAAACCAATCCGTTTCAAAGGGTTTTATTGGGCAGTGGGCTTGACACCATCGCTTCCGTTTTCTGGAGCCGACGGAGTGGTTGGAAACGACATCCGTTTCTTGCCCACAATCTCCGCCATCAAATCCATCTGGATTTGCTGGATCTCGAGCAGGCGCTGCCACTGTTTCTGCAGCAGGTGATCTATCTTTTCGTTCATGTGCTGAATCTCGAGTTCGGCCTTCAGATCGATGGCGTAATCATATTCGGAACGCAGGCGGTCTCGGGCTTCCTGGCGATTCTGGCTCATCATGATGATGGGGGCTTGGATCGCGGCCAGACACGAAAGCATCAGGTTTAAAAGAATGAATGGAAAGGGATCGATGGGCCTTTGGAGGAGCACAAAGGCATTCAAAACAATCCAAAGCAGGATAAAAACCCCAAAGGCGGTGATAAACCGCCAACTTCCTCCAAAATCAGCGATTTGGTCCGCCATACGCTCCCCCATGGTCAATTTCTTGTCGAATTTGGAATTGACATTCCCTGAAATGGTCCTGTGTTTCTTGAGGCTGTCCAACACATTTTTTTCCAGGGCGGAAAGCTCCCCTTTTTCGGTCTCCAGAACTTCCTCGACAAGCTTGGCGCGATAGTGGTTGAGGTCGTCGCGGCAGATATACCCCTCGGTGGACCATTTCGGGTAATCCTTGATGATCGACACCGTGATGCTGCTGCGCACCAGCTCGGCCGGAAACATTTGGCTCGCGGGCTTGGTTTTTCCGCAAATCTGGCACGGATAGAATTCTGGGGCTTCCTTTTTCATATTTAAATATTAGACGGACTCATTGTACCGTCTAAAAAGCCAATGCTCAACCAATCGGGTTTTAATTGGAGGCCCCTTGCAGTTTTTTCAGAAGATGGGTAACCACATTGAGGGTGACCGCCTTCGAGTCATCGGGATACCGACGGATCAGCTCTGCGAAAAAACGCCTGATTTCATGGGGGTTGGCCCGAAAGAATTTGACCGCGGCGTCCGCTTTTATGCGGGCCTCGGAAAGGGCCATGCCAAGGTTGATTTCATTTTTCACAAGGCGAAGCTCGTTTGAAATCCGCTTGCGATATTCAATGGTCGGAGGGTCGTTGTGGCCCGCCTCGCCCTCGAAAACCTCGGCGAGCAGGCATTCGACGAATTCGATCTGCCTTGG
>CAZURX010000021.1:0-11393 GCA_964623015.1 uncultured Candidatus Peribacteria bacterium | reverse complement strand
TCACGATTGTACCATTTTTAATATCCCCTGATACGATTGTCTCATCAAGAATCTCCGCACTTTCAACCGCACTTGTGGCTATATCAAGATTTATAATTGTACCATTTTTAAGAGTTTTCAGCAATCCTTAGGCTCAAACAGCTTATCATAGTCGCCCTGCCCAAGACATCAAAAATCCGTATAATCGGAGGGTAATCGTACCCAATGGCAATCATTGTCAAAACATCGGCCCATATACAACTCCCGGGGCATCCCCCCTCCCGCATTGGCCTTCAGGATGTCGTGAAATTCGAAAAAACGGCCAAGCGGCAGATCGCAATCGTGCGGGAAAAAGGGTTCCGCTTTCCCACCAATCACAAAAACCTGATCTATAGGGTCGCGACCGGGCTTCAGAGGCTGGTGCCAGGCAAAATTGGGGTTCGGATCTCCGTCCAAAAAAATACTCCGCCCAGCAAGGGGTTGGGTTCTTGGGCATCGGCCTCGGCAAGCGCGCTGGCGACGCTGAACAAGTTGTGGGGGCTGGGCCTTTCAAAAAAACGATTGCTGGAAATTGGCGAAAGGGTTGACCCCCTCATCGCCGAAATCCTGAAAACAAGGCCCAAAAAATCAGAATCTGGCCAAAAGCCATGGGCAATTGTGGCTATCCCGAAACTGATCGAAATCGACCGCGATTGGATCCAAAAAATGGCCACGAAACAGGGAGTCTCCCCCGTCTCGGTGGCCGAAAATCACTTTCCCGATTTAAAAATGATCAAAGACGCCTTGAAAAAGGCGGGGTGGGATCCCGTGGGCTTAAGCGGAATAGGGCCCGCGGTCGCCGGCTTTTCGGAAAAAAGGATCGGGGTCGCGAAAATTCCAAAAAATATTCGATCCAAATTGGAATTTATTTGGATCGGCAAGCGCTTGTAATGGGAAAGCCTAGCTGTTAAATTGGGGGCATGAAAACTCTGTATTCCTCGGCCTTCGTCAGCATGGTGCTCGGATTCCTCATGGTCATGGGGTATAACAACCAACCCGTTGAAATCGTCCGAACCGAGGCGCCCCCCGATTTTGTCACGATTTTCGTGCCCAAGGAGCCCATGGCTATGGACAAAATTAGGGTCGAGATTTTCGATAACCTGGTGTGCAAACGTTGCGAGACCTTTTTTGCCGACACCCTTCCAAAAATACGGGATCTCGAGAAGGAGTCCGGGGAATTTGAGCTTCGTCTGCATTTCATCCCGAATATCAACGACGAACTCCTGAGCCAGGCCGCGATGGCCCTAAAGTGTTCCTCGGAGCAAGGGCAATATTGGGAAATGTTCGATCGGCTTCATGCCAACGTCGCCTCCTTGGATGCCAAAAATTTCGACCAGTGGGCAAAGGAATTGAAAATGGACACAAAAGCGCTCAAGGCCTGTATGGATGAAAAAAAATTCCAAACCGAAATCGAATCCGACATCCTTTATGCATCGGATAAAATGATCTCGGTAAAGCCAACCACCCTAGTCAACGATTATCGGCTAGTGGGAGCCCAACCCTTCGAGAACATCCAAAAAATCATACGCAAGATTCTTCGGGACAAAGAGCTAAACCAACTTGAGATCGAATTTGGAGAACCCCCCTCCGATCTGCAGGGAGAACTCCAAAAGGCATTCCAACTGAATCCCTAGGAACAATTTTAAGTTTTAAATTTTAAAATGAATGATCCAATTCCGAGTGCCATAAAATTTCGTCATTAAAAATTGGTTTAAAATTAAGAATTTAAAATTTAAAATTCCGTAAGATATGTGTATCTTCTGCAACATCATCAAAAAGGAAATCCCCGCGGTCTTCCTGTTCGAGAACGGCGAGGTGGTGGCCTTCAAGGACATCAACCCCAAGGCCAAGACCCACATCCTGATCGTGCCCAAAAAGCACATCGAGACCATCAAGGACCTGAAAGAGGACGAGGCGGACGAGATATTGGTCGGCAAAATGTTTCTTGTGGCCCGCGATATCGCCAAATCCATGAACCTGGAGGGCTATCAGTTGCAATTCAACGTGGGGAAACTCGGTGGCCAAGAGGTCATGCACATCCATTTGCATTTGATGTCGAACCAATAAGAACCCCTCTCCCTCCCCTTAATTCAAGGGGAGAACACCCTGCTCGACCCGCATGAAGCGGATCTCGCACCCACACCTAAAAAAACAAACAAAAACATTCCCCTTCTGGGTTAGAAGGGGTTAGGGGAAGTCCGCAAAAATAACAGAATAAGCATGAACCTCGGCACCTTATACATCGTAGCCACCCCCATCGGAAACCTGGAGGACCTGACGCTCCGCGCCAAGCGCATTTTGGAAACGGTCGACGGCGTCGCCTGCGAGGACACCCGCCATTCCGTCATTTTGTTGAACCACTACAACATCAAAAAGCCCCTCATCTCGTTTCACAGCCACAGTGGGGTGACCAAGGTGGAAAAGATCATCGATTCCCTGCTCCAAGGCCAAAACATCGCCCTGGTGTCCGATGCCGGCACCCCCGGGATTTCCGACCCGGCCTACGTGCTGATCCAGGCCGCCTTGGAGAAAAAGATCCCCATCGTCCCCATTCCGGGCCCTTCGGCCGTGATCACCGCCCTCTGCGCCTCGGGCCTGCCCACCGACAAATTCACCTACCTTGGCTTTTTGCCCGTCAAAAAAGGCCGCCAAACCCTGTTCAAGGAAATCGCCCTGTCGCCCTACACCGTGGTCTTTTACGAATCCCCTCACCGATTGATTAGAACCCTTTCCGAATTGGGCCAGCATCTGAAACCCGATGCACAAATCGTGGTGGCCAAGGAACTGACCAAAATACACGAAACTTTCTTCCGAGGCACCGTGGCCGACATCGCCAAAAATCTCCCCGCGGGGAATCCGAAGTGAGAGTATGTGGTGATGGTGAATCCTTAAAGGATTCTATTTGCTTAATGGGACAGCAATCGGCGCCAATTGCGTTAAGAACCGGTCGGGAATGTTTTCGAGGGGCAGCATTTCGACGGGCAGCCAGTCGAGGGGATCGACCTGTGCGCCGTCGTGCCAGACTTCGAAATGAAGATGCGGGCCTGTGGTCTGCCAGCCCGCGCCCTTGGTGCCGGGCGTGCCGCCTGTAAGGCCGATCACATCGCCCTCTTTCACCACATCGCCCGCCTTCACGCGGAACTCGGTCACATGCCCATACACGGTGATGAGTTTGTTCTTGTGGGCCAAGATGATGTAGCTGTAGCCAATGCCGTTGTCTTTGGCCTGGAACACGTAGGCATTGGCCGGGGCGTGGATCTCGGTGAACTGCTTGGCGCGGATGTCGATGGCCTGGTGGATTCCCCACCTCTTGGGATAGGTTTCGTCATGGAAGTAGGCAGTGATGGCCACCGGGGGAACGGGCCAATTGAAAAAGGCGCGTCGGGCAGGAGTGTCTGACTGAGTTCCCTCAATCGGGTTCTCCTCGCCATTGGCGGTCTGATCGATTCCATTGACCACGTTTTCGACCTCTTTTAGATCCTCGATCTTCGCCTCGGCATCCGTCAATTGCTGGGCCTGCGCAAGGGACTCGTCGAGCAACTTGAGCTTCTCATCGATAAACTCGATGTTCTCCTTCATGTTCTGGATCTGGATAGCCGACTCGAGCTGCTGTTTCAGGGATTCCTCCAAAAGCTGCTGGTATTGCTCCTCCTTCCCTTGGGTCTGTTCGAGAAGGTCTTTCTTGGTTTGCCGATTCTCCTCCATGATCCGGCGCTCCTCGTTAAGGGATTGGTTTAAGTCCTCAAGGCTAGCTTGTTTTTCCTGTACACTTTGACGTTTCTCGTCTAACGCCAACTTTTTCTGGTGCAGACTGTAAAACACCTCGCGACCCGTCTTTTCCATGATGTTGGAATATTCCTGGCCCAAGAGTGATTCGCCAACGCTGCTGTCCGCCAAAAGAAGCTTGAAGGTGCTGGAGCCATTGTTGAAATAGTCGCGAAATTTCTCGTCCTCGCGGTAGACCATCAAAATGTAGTCCAGGGCCACGTCCCTTTGGACATTGAGCTCCGCTTCGCTTTGGCGCAAGTTGTAAATAAGACCCTTGAGACTGATCTGCGTCTCGGCGATCTGGTATTCAACGCTTTTAATCTTGTTTTTTGATTCCGTGATTTGCGAATTGAGGAGGTCGATTTCGCCATTGAGCGTCTGTTTCTCCCGTTGGATGGGTTCCAGCGCCTTGGTGAGGGATTTGACCTTCTTGTTGAGCTTGTCAAAGGTTGCCTGCTCCTCGATCAGGCTCTGCTTGATGTCCTCCAGTCGCTTCTCGGTGTAGGCTTTCTTGCCTCCCCAATTGGAGATGATGCTGGCCTGGTATTCCTCGAAGGCGGTCTGGCTTTCGCTGGCACCAGGAAGCGCGGGGGTGGGGGTTGCGGAACCTTCAGGCAGGGCCGGCAGCAACAGGTTGCCATTTGGATCTTTGATTCCCTCGTCAGTCACCTCATAAAGCTGTTCCGAGTAGGGTTCCGTTGCGGACGAAGGAGCCGGAGTGGCAATCGGAGCCGTGGGATCCTCCGATCCTGAGGCAAACGGAAAAATTTCGGCCTCCTCGCTCAAGGGAATCTTTGGGGCTGTCTGCTGGCCAAAAACCGCGCTGGAAGACGGCAAAACCAATGCCGAAAGCATAAGGGCCAAAATCCCGAGTTGTTTGAGGCTTTTTTGGATCATTGAGTTAATCTTAATATTATACCAAATTTTCACTCTAAAAACAATCCCAATGGGTAAACCAAATAGCTGAGGGCAATTTGAGCTGTCTCCCCCTAGGTTAGGGGGAGTACCCGCAGGGGAAGGGGTACGTTGAATAAAGCAATGACGTCACCTCCACCCTATTCAACGTACCGCCCCTGCGCCCCGCCTAGTCTAGGCGGGGAAGAGTAATGAGTTCATCTTTTTTTGCCATTCAAAAGAACCTCCCCCGCCCGGCGAGCGGAAAACAAACAGAAAAATAAGAGATTCCCGCCTTCCATTCTCCGTAGCACTGCGAAGGATGAAGCGCGGGAATGAAAAAAAATGAGGTCATGCTGGGAACTTTCCAATCACTTCCAAAACGGAACGTGAATCGCTAGAATAAAACCATCTAACCCTTCTCTATGTACGCCTACATCAACGGACTCGTCATCGACAAGAACGAAAAAGCCCTGATCGTGCTGGCCCAGAACATCGGCTACAAGATTTTTGTGCCCACCGATCTCTTGGCCAAGGCCCAGATCGACCAGAAGATCCAGCTCTTCCTGCACACCGCGGTCCGCGAGGGTGACATTTCGTTGTATGGCTTCTCGAAAAAGGAGGAGCAGACGTTTTACGAACAGTTGCTGGAGGTCAGCGGAATCGGGCCCCGAACCGCCATGGACATTCTCTCGGCCCCGATCCACATGACCCAGCAGGCCATCGTGGAGGGCGACACGGCCATGCTCACCAAGATCAAGGGGTTGGGCAAAAAGACAGCCGAACGGCTCATTTTGGAACTAAAGAACAAGGTGGTGCCCGTCAGCCTGAAAAAGGATTCCAAGGGCACGGCCGTGTACAACGACGAAGCGGTGGAGGCGTTAGTAAGCCTTGGGTACGAGAAGTACCACGTGGTCAAAACGCTCTCGGAAATGCCCGCCCAAATCCAAAAAACGGAGGAAATCGTGAAATATTTCCTGAAAAAGGGGTAATTCGAGCCAGATTGACACCGAATAAACACCAAATAGGCCGAGCTTGTTTCTAGGTCAATCCGAGGTCAATTCAATGTCCATTCGGTGTCGGCGGGAAAAGGGAGGTGTTTTTATTGATAATTTCGCTTTATTTCTGCGAGGGAATTCGGCTATAATAGGTCGAATAAAAAAAATAAAAAATGATTCAAGTCGATTTTCAAAATATTTTGATCGGGGCCATTGGCCCAAGGAATGGCTTGGACAAGCGCTTTTTGGGACGTATTCTTAAAAAATCCGAACCCCTGGTCAAGAAAGTGCTGGATTCCACAAGAGAGCCAGGATATTCCTTTTTGGATTTGCCCAAAGACCTGGGGGTTCTGCGGGAAATCGAGGCTTTCATGAAAAAAAGGGCGATAAAATGGGAAAATATCGTGGTCTTGGGCATTGGCGGCTCCGCGTTGGGTGGCATCGCGCTCCAAGAATCCCTGCTGGGCAATTGGCACAACCTGAGTGGACAACATCGATCCGAATTTCGTTTCCGACCTTTTCAGCTCGATCGATCTTGATAAAACCCTCTTCATCGTGGTTTCCAAATCGGGCGGGACCACAGAGCCTATGGCGCTTTATAGCGTGGCGCAAAAGGAGGTGTCAGGCCATTTTCCAAGGAATTGGAAAAAAAGATTTGTGTTCGTGACCGACCCAAAAAAAGGATTGCTCAGAGAGCTTGGAATCAAGGAAAATATTACGATGTTTTCCATACCCGCGAAGGTCGGTGGCCGCTTTTCGGTGCTGACGGCCGCCGCCCTGCTTCCCGCGGCGCTCGCCGGAATCAATATCCAGAAGCTGCAATTTGGCGCGCGCAAAATGCTGGATTCCATTCGAAAGTTCAAGGGCGACAAAAATCCGGCGCTTCTATTGGCCTGCCTCCAGCACCTTATGGACACGGAAAGGCGAAAGCCGATGGTGGTCATGATGCCCTACGGGAACCGGCTGTTCCGCATCGCGGATTGGTACCGCCAGCTCTTGGCCGAAAGCATTGGGAAAAATTCCAAAACAGGTCCGACCCCCATCAGCGCCCTCGGCGCCACGGACCAGCATTCCCAACTCCAGCTGTACAACGAGGGGCCGGATAACAAATGGTTCATTTTTATGGAAACCGTTAGCCCTGAAAAAATTGTCAAATTGGGCAACAATCTGCCCAAGGAGATCGGATTTCTGAATAACAGGAGCATGGACGAAATCCTCAGGGCTTCGCTCCAGGGAACTTCGGAATCGCTGGCCAAAAACGGCCGCCCCAACATCACCCTCAAGCTGGACCAAATTGATGAAGAGACGATTGGCGGACTTTTCATGCTGTTCGAATTCCAGGTCGCCCTGCTCGGCCTGCTGTACAAGGTCAATGCCTTCGACCAGCCCGGCGTGGAGCAAAGCAAAAAAATAACCAAAAAAATCCTTTCCGAAAAAGCTTCGTAATAGTCGTAAAAGTCTTAATAGTCCTAATGTTTCGTCTCAATCATATAAATCACCGTGATCAGGGGAATCACAGTCGTGGCTTTACCATCGCCGAAATGATCATCGTCATGGCGGTCATGGCGATCACGGCCGCCATTGGGGCCCAAACCTATATTGCCGAACGGGATCGTTTCCAGTTCAACAACGCTCTGACCAAGACTATGCAGTTGATCAAAAGCGTGCGGGAATACGCGACCACGAGCTACCCAATCTACGTTGCGGGCAAAAATGTGATTCCGAAGGGCGGGTACGGCCTTCATATGCATTTGGACAAGGAGCGGGGGAAATCAACGATCACGATTTTCGCCAACTTGGGCGATGCAACCGACTATCAGAAGGATGATGGACTGAACCAATTTGAGCCTGCCAAGGATCAAGTGCTTGAAACCTATACCCTGCCTTCACAAATCGATTTCAGATATTTCTATTTTAACGATCCATCCATCCCTTCATCAAAAAAATGGGTAAAAGATCAGGTTAATCCTGAAAACACGGGGCCGACCGCATTCGAGGCTGACCTACTGTTCAAGCCTCCTTTGGGAGACATGGCCATCACAGGGACAGACAAATTGGGCGTAGTCCCAAATTTGGAACAATTAGGCCTTCAATTCAAAAATCCGGCGGATAACGCCGCGGGCCCGAAAAAATGCCAACGCATCACCATCAATCGGGTCAAGGCATTCCCTGAATTAACGTACCAAAGCACATGCGACTAAGGTGGATCATGGCAAAGCATCGGAAGGGCGAGACGATTTTGGAAACCCTGATCGCGATGGGTGTATTGCTGATTGGCATCATGATGGCGAGCACGATCATGAGCACTTCGATCCGCAACATCAACTCCTCGAAAAATCGGGTGGTCGCCGTGAACATCGCCAAAGAGGGTCTGGAGGCTATCCGAAATATCCGAGATACCAATTGGCTCAAATTCAACAGCAAAAAAAGGGAGTGTTGGAACCATGATCCAAAGACGGACTCATGCGATGGGGTCAATTCCATCATTGGCTCCGGGGATTTTATTGTCTATAAAGAACCAATTACCGACGCCTCGGGGGAGGAAAAGGGGTGGAAATGGAGGCTTGAAAGCCTGACAAGCGGAAAAACCGAGGTGACTGAAATACCGACAGATGGGAACCCAAATGAGTTTTACATCGAAAAGGATGGAAAAATAATTTCCTATATTTGGAATGGTCGTCAGTACGAGGATCTGACTCAATTGTATGTCGTCGATGTGGATCCCAACGTCAATTCGGACGAGGACACCGCGGAGAATCGCTACACCAATGACCGGGACACCTACAACCATGCGTTGGTGAGAGAAGGCAATGCATTGGGCAAGGATTTGGCGGTACGAACCAATTTTCGGCGCCAAATTTCCATCAAATATCTAACGGATGATGGAATGGAATCGAACTCGCCATCTGAGAATCGCATGGTCATCCGTGCCAAGGTCACCTGGCAGGAGGGCAAAAACGAATTCAGCACCGATTTGGCCACCCACCTTGCGGATTATATGGATCGCGAAAATCTATAAACAATTGATGAATCCGTAATAGCCGTAATAGTCTTAACCCTCTTAATGTTCTATCCCAAACATCCTAACCGAAGGGGTTTCACGATTGCCGAAATGCTGATCGCCACGATCATCCTTTCGTTCCTGATGGCCACAGGTGTTGCCATTTCCTCCAACTTCTTCAATTCCCTGCGCAACATGGAGGCCGCGAACACGGTGTATGACGAGGCGAATTTCACCATGGAACGGATCATCAACGAGGTTCGAAGCGGAACCGTGGACTACGAGGAATACTACAACCAGGCCGCAAACTTTTTCGGGATCGAAACCAACCAAACCTACGGCCAAAACTACTGCCAATACAGCCGACAATTCTATTCGGCAGGGCCCGATGGCCAATTCGGGACATTCGACGACGAAAGCACAGGGGAGCGGCGGAACGAAACCGCGCCGATTGAACACGCCTTGCAAAAAAAACTGTACCTGATCAACACCGAGGGCGATCGACGAACCTATTTCCAGCTGGTCAAGATGGAAAAAACCGGAGTCGACGGAAAGCCCTATATGGTTGGCAAGGTTGGTATGCTGAAATTGGTGGGAAAGGACTATGGCATCAATCACATGGCCTATGTCAATGATCAGCGCTGCAGGGACAGTGGCGAGGGGGATGGATTGGTCGACACGTGGGTTTGCGATGTGGGATTCAAATGCGCTAAAAAATCACTCTCCTGGCAAGTGGGTTCAGGAGCCTCGATGGTTCCCTGCACAGGAATCCTGGAAACCCCCTTGGACACCCCCAATCGCCTAAACGATGTGGTTTCGGGTGATGTCGATGCGAATCTCGGCAAAAGCAGTTTTGTGGACATCACTCCGGAAACCATTGATGTGGTCAGCCTCGACTTCATCATCACGCCGGAAGACGATCCTCGAAAAGCCTACAACGCAACCGAAATTCAGGTTCAACCCAGTGTGACTATAAAAATGGTGGTTCGGGCGTCTCCGCAAATCGCCAGCACCTTCAAGGGCCAAACCCCGAACATCGTGCTGGAGTCCACCATTTCCACACGAACCGCCAAGGAGGTCATCACGGAATGCAACCTGCAGGAATGCATAGACGGGGACAAAAAACCTTGCCCCAAGCACACAGGAATTTTGGCGGCGGCCCAACAAACATGCTCTCAGGGGATCTGGCCTGGGTGTGCGGAAACATGTGTAACCCCGAATCCGGAAAGTTGCTACGATGAAGTCGCCGCACTTTACATCAAGGCTAATTCTTCCTCTATAGCAGGGGCGGGGGAAGATGGAAAAGATCATGATGCGGCTTTTGGTGGACCAACGGGGGAGGGCAGAAGTTTCTATGAGCCTTCCGGAGGCGAAATCGGCTCCTGCGGCACGGGCAGCTCAGGCGACGCCTGCAAAATCCGACGTTGCAGCGATGGCGTGGACAACGATGTGAACGACAAGAAGGACAACGACGATCCTGCCTGTTTGAATTATGTGTGCAACAACGGCTACTTGGATCCAGGGGAGGATTGCATCGACGTGGGAGGCATCTGCTCATTCGTTCATCCTCATCTGGCCAAGGAAAACTATGACACCTGCCTGGACAATTACGACAACGATTGCAGCTACGATTTCGATCTCAGCTGGGATGACCTGGATGACACTCAGAAGGCAAGGATTCAAGCAATGGGATTGGGGCAAAGCGCGACCGTTGCCCAGCTTAACATCGCTTTGGGCCAAGGCGCGGACGAATACGACCAAAATTGCATCGACGAGGTCTTCTGCTCCAATGGGATAAAGGATCCTGGCGCAAAAAAATTCGGCCCCAGTTTCTATGAAACGCCGAACTATCTCCTTGGCAAGCCCGAGGTCGATGATCTGGCCGAAAAATGCACCGACATTGGCGGATTATGCGAGCGAACTACGGACAGCAAACACAAACTGATGGACAAGGAGGCCGAGCTCAAAGTAAATGGGGAAGTCACCCCTGAGACAGCGGGAGTATGTTCGGACGGTTTAGACAATGACTGCAATGGCAACGCCGATGAGTTCGATCCGAGTTGCAAGGCGACAATTTGCAACAACGGCTTCAAGGATTGTAGTCTGGCACCTCAAGATTATGTACCCAAGGATTATTTGCTCGGATTTCGCAGCGAGTGTTTCGAATCTTTGGTTTTAGGCGAAGTATGTTGTCAGGACACCTATTACCCAAGCCTTTTAAATGAGGATTGTGTGGATATAGGTGGAATCTGTGGTGGGGTTTCCGCTGAAAATTCCAACGCTGACTCTTGCGTTTTGGTTTGTCCTCCTGAGTCCACCCTTTGTGTGCCCGATTGCATGTGTTTCGATGGAATCGACAATGATTGTAGTGGAAAAATGGATGGGGTGATTGATCTCAAAACTCAGGCAGATCCCAACTGTTGCGTAAACAACGATACTGATTTATTTTCGCCCTATTCAACCACCTGCCATCCAAAGGATGCCTATGCGACCGGTAGCGCCAAGCCTGGATTCATCGATTGCAATGACAATGATGGCACCATTTTCCCGAGCTCTGATCCTGCGGCCGAAGAATGCGACGACGCAGAATATACAAGTGGCCCCTTGGCCGGCACACCCATCGACAACAATTGCAGTTCTGTAAACAAGCTCTATGGGGAAGATTTTGGGGATTCTGGATGGGATCATGAGGACCCTGCGTGTTGCGTAGATAT
>CAZURX010000020.1:0-11541 GCA_964623015.1 uncultured Candidatus Peribacteria bacterium | reverse complement strand
CCAGACCTCGAAGTTCGTCCGAAAGCCCGGTACCCTTGGGGCAGGGAAAGATCATCCAGTTTTTTTTTCAATGTTGGATCCGCAACCTCAACACTTGCATTGATGCCTGGAAAAAGTGAAAGCTGTTCCATATAAAAAATTTTGGAATGGTTATCATTATACAATTTTTTTTAAAGAATGCAAGTCTTTTAACATTATGGTATTATTAGACCATGCCCAAACGCCATGACATTCCCATTATATATGAAGACGAAGCCCTGCTTGTCGTGAACAAGCCCGCTCGGGTTGTCTCTGTGCCAGACCCCAATAATCCTTTGGAGCAGTCAGCGTTGGGCCTCATGCAAAACCAAACCCAGGACAAAGGATTCAAGCCCTACATTCTTCATCGTTTGGACGCCCAGACTTCCGGGGTTTTGCTTTTCGGCAAATATCCCAAGTACCGCAACCAGCTCGAATCCATTTTAAGTGCGCCGACCACCGTGAAAAAATATGTCGCATTGCTCAAAGGCATTCCTCGCGGGGGCGAGATCGCCAATCCTTTGAAATCCCGCCAAACCGGCGACCTCATTCCTTCCAAAACCTTGTTCCGCGTGCTTCGGCATTTCGACCTGTTTGGCGTCCCTTGCTCCATTGTCGAGGCGGAAATCAAAAGCGGCCGACGCCACCAGATTCGCCAGCATTTCGCCCAGATCGGCTGCCCCGTGGTGATGGATCCCTTATACGGCGACAAAAAGTTCAACCGCCGCTTCCGGATCGAGTTCCACTTCAGCCGGCTTTTCCTGCACTCCAAATCCATCAGATTCATCCATCCGATCACGAAAAAGGAAATCCTGATCGAGGCGCCGTTCCCGCCCGACATGATGAGCTTTTCGAAGAAGGTGTTTGGACGAGGGAATAAATTATTTTAGATTTTTGATGTGTGATTTTCACTCACCTTTTTCATTCAGAACGACCCTGAACCGAGGCATCTGGTTCAGGGGAGGTGAAGAATCCCCCATCAGCCCTTCATGACTGACGTTGGGAGATTTTTCGTTTCACTCTGAATGAAAAAATAGGAGGCCTTTTAAAAGGAGTCCATTTTGACTATAATCCTTGCGTAAACATCCGCCTCGTGCCAAAGGCAGATGAGCCTATGGCTCAAAAGGCGGACCCGCCTGTGGCGGGAAAATAAACAAAAAACCAAAAACTATGAACGAGCGAAACACCTATCAGCTTTCGGTCGACGACACTTTGAAGTATCTCAATTCGCGGACCGAGGGGCTTTCCAACAGCGAGGTGGAGGAACGCCTGAAATTTTACGGCAAGAATCGCTTGGTCGAAATCAACAAGCAGCCCCTGATCTTCAAGTTTTTGGCCCAGTTCAAGGACCTGATGGCCATCATCTTGATGGTCGCGGCGGGAATCAATATCTACCTTCACGGCTATCGCGACGCGACCATTTTGCTCACCATCGTTTTCATCAACGCCCTGGTCAGTTTTTTCCAGGAATGCAAGGCGGAGCGCGTGATGGATTCCCTGAAATCCCTGGTGAAGGCCAAGGCCAAGGTGATCCGGGACGGGAAGGAGATCGAAATCGAGGGCGAGCTGATTGTGCCGGGCGACATCGTGGTTTTGGAAGAGGGGGACGCGGTGCCCGCGGACTTGCGTGTGCTCACGGAAAACAATTTGGGCTGCAACGACTTTTCGCTCACCGGCGAATCCAGTCCCGTCCGAAAATTCACCCATCTGATTCCGGGCGAAGTCGAGATCGGCGCGCGCAACAACCTCGTTTTCATGGGAACCACGGTGGCCACGGGCAATGGGCAGGGGATCGCGGTGGCCACAGGAATGAAGACCGAAGTCGGCCGTATCGCCAACTTGAGCCAACAGACCGTGGCGGAACTCTCGCCTCTCCAGAAAGAGCTGAACGGCTTGGCCAAAAGCATCACCTACATCACCTTCACCATTGGCGTCATCCTTTTCCTGATGGCCATTTTCTTGAAGTTTCCGCCCAGGGCCGCCTTTATTTTCGCGGTGGGCATTGCGGCCTCCTGCGTCCCTCAGGGGCTTCCAGCCCAGGTTTCGGTGGCCTTGTCCCTCGCCGCAGGGCGGCTCACCAAGAAGAAGGCCGTGATCAAGAAGCTTTCGGCGGTCGAAACGCTGGGGTCCACGCACATCATTTGCACGGACAAAACAGGTACGCTCACGACCAACGAGATGACTGTCCAGAAATTGCTCATCGGGAAAAAGGTCTACGATGTCTCCGAGATCGGTTATGAGCCCAAGGGCAAGATTTTGGACGACAAGGGCGCGCCTTTGTCCAAAGACGAATTGGCCCCATTCATCACTTTTTTCGAGAATGGCGTATTCGCCTCAAATGCCCGCGTGAGCCCGCCCGATTCCACCCACCCCAAGTGGTATGCCATCGGCGACCCCACCGAGGCGGCCCTCATCACGTTGGCCGGAAAAGTCGGCGTGGATCCCGTCAAGCTTGACAAGAAGTACCCCGAATTCAAGGAATTCACCTTTGACGCGATTCGCAAGCGCATGTCTTCCATCCGCGAACGGGACGGCAAGATGATGGTGTATGTGAAGGGCTCGCCCTTGAGCGTGTTGGAACGTTGCTCCCAATTTTGGGACGGGAAAACGGTTCGCCCGCTGACCGATTCCGATCGGGATTTCATCAAGCAAAAGTCGGATTTCTTCGCCATGCTGGCCCTCCGAAACCTCGGCTATGCGTATCGGGAGATCCCCAAGTATCACCACGAATTCACCATGGAGGAGGCGGAGGCCGACTTGATCTGGCTGGGCCAGGTCTCCATGATCGATCCGCCCCGAAAAGAGGTGAAGTCCGCGATCGAGGCCGCGCTCAAGGCCTACATCCGCGTCATCATCATCACAGGGGACTACGCCCTTACGGCCGAGGCCATCGCCAAGAAAATCGGCGTGAACAAGTTCGGCAAGGACAAAACGATCACCGTGGTCACAGGAAGCGAGCTCAAAAAAATGTCCGATATCGACCTTTTGAACAAGCTGATCTTCACCAACCTGATTTTTGCCCGCACCTCGCCCGAAGACAAATTGAGGATTGTCGACCTCCTCAAGCGCGCGGGCGAGATCGTGGCCGTGACGGGAGACGGCGTGAACGACGCCCCAGCCCTCAAGAAAGCGGACATCGGCGTGGCCATGGGAAAGACAGGCACCGAAGTGGCCAAGAATTCCTCGGAGCTGATCTTGCTCGACGACAGTTTTGGCACCCTGGTTTCGGCCATCAAGGAGGGCAGGACCATTTTCCAGAACCTTCGAAAAACCATCTCCTCCTCCCTCACCTCCAACGGAGGGGAACTTTTTGCGGTTCTCACCAGCCTGCTTTTCGCCGCGCTGTTCAATTATCCGCTTGCCATCGTGGCGGTCCAGATTCTGGCGATCGACTTGATCGGCGAAATGCTGCCCCTGACTTTCCTCACCTCGGATCCCCCGCAGGAAAAGATCATGACCACTCCCGCCCGGAAGCCGAACGAGCATTTCATCACTCCCTCCGGCCTTTTCAATGTCGCCTGGTGCGGGCTCCTCATGGGAGTGTTGGGGTATCTCAATTTCATCTTCCTGCTTTTCCGCGAGGGGGTTTCCCCGATTAATTTGGCTTCCGACAATCTGGTCTACATGCGCGCCACCACCCTCACCTATGTGACCCTTGTGTTCATCCAATGGACAAACATCCTATCCCGGCGCGCGGGCGAGGAAAGCGTTTTCACCCGTTACCTTTGGGCCAATCGGAACCTCCTTGTCGCCTATGGCATCTCCCTTTTCTTTATTTTGAACATCGTTTACAACCCCTACGTCTCGCCCTTTCTTTCAACGGCGCCCCTCAAAGGCCTGGATTGGGTTCTGGCGGCCCTTGTTGCGATGATCTATCTGATGATTCGCGAATTCGCCAAGCTTATGGCACGGCGAAAATTGGCACTTAAAACCGCATAAAATGCTCATTTATTTTATGCTTTTTATCGGGTTTTTGTTTCTTTTGAAAGGGGCGGATTTTTTGGTTGAAGGCTCGAGTTCCATTGCGAAACGCTTAGGTATTTCCGAGTTGGTTATCGGCCTCACGATTGTGGCATTTGGCACTTCGGCCCCTGAGTTGTTGGTCAATTTGGTTGCCAGCTTCAAGGGCAACACCGAGATCGCCATCAGCAATATCCTCGGAAGCAACATCGCGAACATTCTCCTGATCTTGGGGGTTTCGGCGCTTATCGCCCCGATGACGATCAAAAAGAGCACCACATGGAAGGAGATCCCCCTGAACATTCTAACGGTGATCGTGCTTTTCCTGTTGGCCAATGACCGGCTGATTGACCACACATCCTCATCTGTTGTCTCTAGGATCGACGGGCTTATCCTCATCGCGTTTTTCATCGTTTTTATTGTTTACACCATCGGATTGGCAAAAGCTGAAAAAGAGGCCCCCGTGAAGGACGGCCCTCATGCGCGGACTTTGCCCATGGCAATCCTAATGGCCTTGGGTGGCCTAGCCGCCTTGTCGATTGGCGGAAACTGGGTTGTAACCGGGGCTGTGGCTATGGCCCGCCAATGGCACGTCAGCGAGACGTTGATCGGTCTTACCATTGTGGCGGTGGGAACGAGCCTGCCGGAACTGGCCACCTCGGTTGTTGCGGCGCTCAAAAAGAAATCGGATATCGCCATCGGCAACATTGTGGGCTCAAACTTATTCAATATTCTATGGATTTTAGGAATAAGCGCCACGATTCGGCCGCTTCCCCTGGCCGCCACGACCAATACCGATATTGGAGTTTGCATGGCCGCCACTTTCCTCTTATTCGTCTTCTGCTTCACGCCCAAAATTAGAAAGAAATTTATCCAAACTGAAACCTATAGCCTTGAGCGCCCCGAAGGCGGGATTCTTTTGGGAGTGTACATCGCCTATATCGTTTATTTGATCTGGCGAGGCTAAATTCTAGTATTTGGTCTTGTCCGCCTTGGCATCCCATTCGTCGAACACCTTTCGGCATCCGTCGGGCTCGATCCGCTCCCATCGAATCAATGGAGTCTTGAATGGATCTTTGAAAGCTTTATAGAACGCCTCGTCGTCGAAGCCGATTTTGCGGGCATCGTTTTTGTCGCATCCGTAATAAACCTTTCCAATTCTAGACCAAAGTATGGCCCCCAGGCACATGGGGCACGGCTCGCAGGTGGTGTAGATTTCACAATCCGAAAGGTCGAAGCGCTTGAGCTTCTTGGCCGCCTTGCGGATGACCGTCACCTCCGCGTGACAGGTCGGATCGTTTGTCTTGATCACCACGTTGTGGCCTTTGGCCACCACCTTTCCATCTTTCACGATCACAGCACCAAACGGGCCGCCCTCGCCTTGGCGCATTCCTTTTTGAGCCTCTTTGATGGCGGTGCGGATGAATTTGTTCATAGCTTTATTGAAAAAGGGTTGAAGTTGGTTTGTCGGTCGTAGTAATCCTCGTTTTCCTTGCGTTTCAGGTATCCTATCACTTGATAGGTGATGGGCGTGCACAGGATCTCCACGCCGGTCTTGAAAATGTAGTTTGAAATGACCAAGGTCACCAGAAGCGAAGAGGGGAGAATACCGTAAAAGGCGATCCCAATGAAGAGGGCGCTATCCACGAGTTCGCCCACGATCGTCGAACCAATGGTCCGCATCCAGAGCCAACGTCCCTTGGTCATGATTTTCATCTTGGCGAGGATGAAGGAATTCGAAAATTCGCCGCAGAAATAAGCGATGAGGCTTGCGGCCACAATTCTTGGGGTGAGCCCCAATATTTGATCGTAAGCCTCTTGATTGGGCCAGTCCGCCGCCGGGGGAAGCTTACCAACCACAATGAATATGAGCGACATGAGGAGCGCACACAAAAACCCCATCCAGATCACAGAGCGGGTTCTTTTGTATCCATATACTTCGGTCAGAATGTCGCCGAAAATATAACTCAGCGGAAAGAGCAAGGTCCCGCCATCGAAGGTGAACCAGCCGAAATCCACGATCTTGGTCGAGGCCACATTCGAGATCAGCAGGACCGACACGAAAAGCACGCTGATCGGGCCGAGGTATCTGAATGATTTTTCCATAGTTAAACAATTAATTCAGAAGGTATCCTCCATCCACAACCACGATGGTCCCGGTCATGTAACTTGAGGCGTCACTGGCCAAGAACAAGGCAGCCTTGGCGATGTCGTCGGGCACGCCCATACGTTTCATGGGGACGTGCGCGGTGAATTCGGGGGAAACCGATCCTCCCGAATCGCCCGCCTTCACGGCGCCCTGGGTCATTTCCTCGACACCCTCGGTCGCCACTCCGCCCGGGGCGATGGCGTTCACGCGGACATTCTTGGGCGCCATCTCCAGCGCGAAGTTTTTGGTGAATCCCCACACGCCGTGCTTGCTGGCGTCGTAGCTGGCCAAACCCACCTGGCTGGGATGCAGGGCATCGATGGAGGCAATATTCACCATCACGCCGCCGCCCTGTTTCGCCATCACCTTTCCCGCCTCGCGCGAGCAGAGGAACACGCCCCTCAGGTTCACAGCCTGAATCTTTTCCCATAGGTCCAATTTCATTTCCAACACGGGCGCACCCGGAAAGATGCCCGCGTTGTTCACAAAAATATCCAGCTTCCCGAAACGCTCGACTGTTTTTTTGATCAGGTTTTCAACATCGGCCTCGTTGCTCACGTCCGCGTGGACGAATGCGCAACGCTCGCCTAGCTCCTTGGCTTTCTTCTCGCCCGTGGCATCGTCCATGTCGCTGATCACCACGTTGGCCCCGGCCTCGAATAGCCTTTGGACGATGCCGTAGCCGATTCCTTTGGCGCCACCGGTGACAATGGCGGTCTTTCCGGACAAGTCGAAAAGTGTCGCGATGGATTTTTGAGGCATAGTTTTATATTTAGAATGTATTTTGGTTTGATCGTTTTCATTATACCATTTCAAACCAACTTGAATCTTTAGTCTCAAATCTTTAATCTAGCCTTTGTCATGGAGAGATGGCCGAGTGGTTTAAGGCACCGCTCTTGAAAAGCGGCAGACCTTCACGGGTCTCGTGGGTTCGAATCCCACTCTCTCCGCCATTTAGAACGGAAAACCTTTGCAAAGGTTTTCCGCCTTTCCAAAGCTTAATGTACGCCTCTCGAAAGTTTCGCCTAGCTTCGCGAGTTCCTCATGGGGCCCACAAGACCCATTTCGGCTCCTCGCTACGCCTGCTCAACTTTCTCGGGGCTCAGGTGATTATGCCAAACGTTGTCTACATCCTCGAGTGCTCGGACGGAACGCTTTATGTGGGCTCGACGAACGATTTGGAGAAAAGGCTCCACCAGCACAACCATCTGAAGTCTGGCGCGCGGTATACCAAGGCCCGCAGGCCAGTCGTTTTAAAATATTCCGAGACGCACAAGACGCTGGGCAAGGCGCGAAGCCGCGAATGCGAGATCAAAGGCTGGAAGCGCGCCCAAAAAATCCAATTGATCAATGGATAGGTTTGCATCCCTGCGTCGAATAGCCTACATTGGGGGTAAACCTATTTTTGGACCATGAAACTTTCCTACCTCAAGGGCCTAAGTTTCGGCCTCACCTCTGGTATCATCACTACCTTGGGGTTATTGGTCGGATTGCAATCGGGAACCAATTCCAAACTGGCCGTGGTGGGCGGCGTCATCACCATCGCCATTGCGGACGCCTTTTCCGATGCCCTGGGCATTCATATTTCCGAAGAGTCCCAGAACACCCACAGCGATCGTTCGATTTGGGAATCCACGGTGGCCACCTTTGTCGCGAAATTCTTTTTCGCGCTCACCTTTTTGCCCCCCATTTTTCTGGCTACACTCCCCAACGCAGTCTGGATCAGCATCGCTTGGGGCCTTTCAGTTTTAACCCTGATCAGCTATTGGATGGCCAAGGACGAGCGAAAAAACCCATTTCATGTGATTGGCGAGCATGTGGGCATTGCGGTCGTGGTGATCTTCATCACCCATTATGTGGGCGATTGGGTGGGGGCAACATTCGGTACGATCTAAACGGAATCAAAATAGTTTCATCTGCGCCTTTTTGATCTCCTTGCGGTGGATGGATCGCACTTTGGTCTCGGGCAGTTTGCCGAAGATCATGTTCGAGTACCCGATTTCGTCCAAAAAACGAGAGGGGGACAGTGTTTCGGCGAATTTTTGAGTGCAGAAAAACAAATGCAGGTCGCGGGTGGCGCGCGTCATTCCCACATAAAGCAGGCGGCGCTCCTCGGCCATGAGCTCCGCGTCCTCATCGACCCTCTTTCCCGGGAGGTTTTCCTCCTCCAATCCAACCACCATGACCACGGGAAATTCCAGGCCCTTGGCCGCATGCAAGGTAAGCAGGTTGATTTTGTTCCCCTCGATCAAATTATCAATTTCCTGTTCGGTGCGCGCTTCGTCCAGAAATTCGAACAAAGCCTCCTGGATGGGTTTTGAATCGTAGGCCATGGCATGGGGGACCAGCATGTGGATATGCTTCACCTGCGATTCAGTGAATTTGCCCAACCCAATGAAGTATTCGATCCTCTCGCGGAGCCAATCGCTGAATTTGGTTTCCTCGGGGTATACTTGCAGAAAGCGGAGCTGGTCCAAGTGCAGCAAGATTTCCGCGATTTCCTTTCGTTCCCAAAAAATTTCGGGCGCGGACAATTGGAACGGATAGCCACGCCTTGAAAGCTCCGCGGCGATTCTTTTCCCTTCGGCTTGCGTGCGGTACAGAATGGCGATATCCCCAAACCTCAAGAATTCCTCGTCTCGTTTCACATCCAGGTTGTCCGCCCTATGCATATCATCGTGACTGCCCAGATAATGTTGGAGCAGATGGACGATGGTCTCATTTTGCTCGGCCTCCGAAACGCTTTTCCACAAGCTGATGTCCCCTTGCTTGAGCGCCATGGCTTTCAGCGGCTTTGGCAACCGTTCGGGATTGTGGCCGATCAGTTCCTCCGCGCCCTTGAGAATTCGGGGCGGGTTGCGATAGTTTTCCGTGAGCGTGATCAATGCGCAATTCGGATAGGTCAGCGGAAAATCCGCGAGTGATTTCGGATCCGATCCGCGCCAGGAATAGATGGTTTGGTCCGGGTCGCCGACCACGCATAGGTTTTTGTGGGCCTCGGCGAGCTTCTGCACGATTTGGATCTGCGGGCCATTCACATCCTGGTACTCATCCACCACTATATAGCGGAAAAGAGCTTGGCATTTTTCCAAGATGCCTTCGTCCTCTTCCCACAAGTCCAATAGTTTGGTCAAAAGCCCCGTGAAATCCAAGGCATTCAATTTTTTCAGGGCTTGGCGGTAATCCCTCAAAATAATCTCCATCCGTTCCGGCGCCACAGACGATTTCGGCTTTCGGAAATCGATCAGCTCCAAGTCGGACAGAATGGTTCGAAGCTCTTTCGTCTCGTTCGATTTCAGGATTTCCGTGAGGACAGCCTCCTGCTCCTTTTTTGCGAGGATAACGAAATCGGTTTTCCAGAATTGCCTTAGCAGTTTCGCGGCCAAGGCGTGAAACGTGATCGCCTCCACATTGGGGAACTTGAGCCCAATCAGCCGTTCGTTCAGTTCGCGCGCCGCCTTGTTGGTGAACGTGAGCGCCAAAATATGACGGGGTTCCACCCGCAGCATCTCGATGAGATAACCGATACGCGAGATCAGCGTATGGGTCTTGCCCGTGCCGGCCCCCGCGAGAATACGGAGCGGGCCCTCGGTGGTTTCGACAGCTTTGCGCTGGGCAGGGTTTAACATAAAAAAGACGAATTTAGTTCCGCATTATAGCAACTTCATTTGTTTTTTTTCTACCAATTCGTCGGGCCGGAACAATTTTATCACACCGAATTCGCCATCGTAACCCGCCTCTTTAATTACATGGCCTTTTCGCATGCGGTCGATGGCTTCGGCCACCATGGGATCGACCTTGGCGATTTGGGCGATGGACGCGTCTTTGAGGATGAAAAACTCGGGGCCGATTTGCTCGAGCAAACGGAAATACAACTCCTCCACTTTTTTGCTGGCTCCGCCAACGCCCAGCACTTCCCCAATGATCTCAGTTAGCGGAATGATATACCACACCTCCCGTGCCGTGGCGGGTTTGAAACCCACGGGTCGATCGGCGAGCAGGCTCACGCGGTGGTCCACGCCCACCGTGATCTTTTTGCCCGTTTTCGGGGAAACATAATTGTTTTTGCGCGTTTCCTCGGGAGTCAGCCTCAACTGTTCGTCCCGCAGGCCGTCGGCGTGGTATTTGCCCTCCTCGGGGAAAAACTCGATGGTTCCCGCCACCTTGGAATGGTCGTGGCGGAGGGCATTCAGAATCGAAAGATAGTCGCGTCCGCAATCGAACACCGTGGCCTCGCGGCCCAGTTTTTTGGGCGAATGGGCGTCTGAGTTCGAGACCAACACATACTTGTCCAATTGGCTCAGGCGCCAATTCATGGCGGGATCCGAGGAAAGGCCCGTTTCGAGCGCGCAGATGTGAGGGCTCAATTCCTCGAAACATTCCTCGATGGAATCGAAGCCCGAGTTGGCGCCGAACACGGAAAAATGCGGCGTCCAAATGTGCGCCGGGATCACCTCGATGTCGGGCGAAATATCCAATAGCAATTTCAAAAGCACCTTGCTGTCCAACCCCAGAATCGGGCGGCCATCCGACTTGATGTTGCCGATTTTGTCCAAGGCCAAATTGATCTTGGCGACGGTGGCCAGATTGGGGGCCAGCACCACCAGATGAACTTTTCGAACCCGATCGTTTTTTTTATAGATTAGGCTGATTTCGGTGCTCAGGATAAACCGAACGTCTCCCTCGCACGATTTAAACGCGCGGACATCGCCTGCGTCCTTGAATTCCGATTTTAGCGCAAACACGCCAGGCTCGCGTTCCTCCAATTTTTCGTGCAAATCCTTGAACCAGGTGGGGTAGGTGAAATCGCCCGTGCTGATCAGCTCGATTCCCTTGAGCTTGGCCCACGCTTCCAAATGGGGCAGATCCAAATCGCGGCTGCACGCCCTGGAGTATCGGCTGTGGATGTGAAGGTCGGCGATGAACATGATGACATGATATCAAAATTTGAAACTGAAAACTTGAAGACTTGAAAACTAGGCTCAAAACCGTCTGAACCATGATTCGCCTGATAAAAGGATTACCATGAAAACCTAACTTAAAGCTCAAAACTCAAAGACTAAACTCATAGCTCAAGACTAGGCCTCTAGACCCAGAACCCAATATTTATTGAAAATGGAATGGCCGAAATAGTACAATACGCACGCCCTTACCCCTGTTCGATGCCCCCCAAAAATGGTATAATAGAAGGATTACCCCTAACGGAACCTTCTATGCGAACCGACACTCCATCCCCAGAGCCGTCTCCTGGATATCCCAGTTTCGACGAGGCCCAAATTGCCGCGCAAGCCGAAGTGGGCTGGGAAACTTATGGAAAGTTGATCCGCTATTTCACCACCCCTGGCCGCGAGATGGAAATCGGCCCCCTGTTCTTTTCGCTCGATTTTCCAAGGCAGAACGAATTCGTCGTATGC
>CAZURX010000019.1:0-12308 GCA_964623015.1 uncultured Candidatus Peribacteria bacterium | reverse complement strand
AATAATTTACTGATAAGCTTCCGATCCAATGTAGACCCTTTCCACCCCTCCCCGCAAATCGATTTGCCGTGAGGATATTTTTGTTGGGATTTGCGGGAACTGCGGGATGAGCGGGATTTACAAGCAAGATTAACACACTTTTCTCATCAACCCCATTATATGGATGCGCAATATATTGGCAGTTACAAAAAGCTAGTCGTTTGGCAAAAGGCAAAATCGCTTATTGTTTCGCTTTATCAAATTTTAAAAAAGTTTCCCAAAGAAGAGCTATATGGCTTATCAAGCCAAATGAAAAGGGCGGCAATCTCGGTTGCCTCAAATATTGCCGAGGGCAACCAAAGACAAGGTATAAAAGACAGAATCAGATTTTTCAATATCGCCCAAGGATCCCTAATTGAGCTGGATTGTCAATTGGATATTGCCTTGGAATTGGGTTTTGTGGAAAAAAACGACTATTGTATTTTGGATCAAACGATCAACCAAACGGGATTTTTGCTAACCCGATTTATACAATCTTGCGCAAAATCCAAAAATAATTTTATCATTCCCGCGAATCCTGCTAATCCCGCAGTTCCCGCGAATCCCACATAATTATGAACAAAAACCTCCTCAATTCCATCCTCGCCGGCCTCTTGATTCTCGCCATTGGACTGTTGTCTGGCTATTCGCTGGGATACTATCGGGGTGCCCAAAGCCGCTTTCCCGAGATCCTGCCAGTCGCTGACATCAACCCAGGAGTCGCCACCGTAAAGTTGGATGGCGCCCAGGGTGGAAAGCTCAAGGGGTCTGTCGCGGGCCGCGAAGTCCGAATAGTCGTCGCACCCGAAGATATAAGGACTTTTGAGGCTGGGACCAGCTTCGAGGTTCCCGTTGGTTCGACAGTCTCCGCGCCAACGGCAACCTCACCCATCCCCCCAGAGGCCCAATTCGTGGCCAGCCGCCGGGGCAAGCTGTACTATTCGGTTTTCGATGCTCGCGCCTTGGGATTGGCCCCCGAAAACCGAATTTATTTCGATTCCGCGGAAGAGGCCGAAAAACAGGGCTATCAAAAGGCTTCCACTACACCTTGATGAGAACCCCCCAGGTCTGATATAATAGATAAGAGCTAAAAACAAAAAAATGATCGCATTGCACACCTCGTCGCTCCGCCGCTATGGTCTGAACCGCATTTTTGAGTTTGCCAAAGAGGCCGGCTACGACGGAATCGAGATCGGCGTGGACAAAAACAATTTCGACACGCAAAACGCCGAATACATCAAAAAGCTGTCCGAGGAATTCAAGTTGCCCGTGGTGGCGTTGCATGCCCCCGCCAACGGCTCCGAAAAAAGCGTGGAGCACGTGATCAACATGGCTGCCTTTTTGGGCTGTTCCGTGGTGGTCATCACCCCGCCCAAGATCACGGATTTCAGCTTCACCCGATGGTTGAAGAAGGAGGCTCCCGCCCTGCGCAAGAAAAAGGGCATCCAGCTCGCCTTGGTCAACACCGGTGGAGAGACGTTTTTGGGCTTTCTGCCCAGCCGCGCCCTCAACAACATCACGGATCTCAAGAATTTCGGAATGGTCGCCATCGACACCTCGGCCACGGCCGCCAAAAAGAACGACCTGATCCGCTTTTACGAAAACCTGAAAAAACTGGTGGTCCACATCCACCTGTCCAATGTACGCCACCATCGCGAGTATTCCCTGCCCAACGAAGGAATTCTTCCCTTGGAAAGCCTGCTCAAAAAATTGAAATCCAACGGATACGAGGGAAGCATCAGCCTAAGAGTTCGCCCCGCCGACCTGATGGAAGGCGACGACGAAAAAGTGGTCAAGAACCTGAAAAAGGCCAAAGAGTTTGTGGATAGCTATTTTAATTAATACCAATTTGCATTATAAAAAATATCAAATGGCTGGTGCCGCGGCTCCGTCCGGCACCAGACACCTATTCGTTTTTTATTGCAAATTGGTATAAGGCATAATTTCAGCGCTTTCAAATATTTAGCTTTGATTTTGTTGGTGTTTCCATGTTTAAGAAGCCCCAGATAGGAAGCGATGGTCTCGGGCGACGGGTCGCCGCTTATCTTTTTAATCATCCTCCTCTTCGTCGAGGACCGCAGAACCCTGTGATCGGGAAAATGCGTCCAGCCCAAGAAATCGACACCCGAGGCCAGCGTATTCAGGAACAATTTATCCGGATGAAGCGTGAGGCCGAGTTCGCCCCGAAGAAAATCCCGGATCAGCTGAATCTGCCTTTCGAGCCAGCCACGATCTTCCGAAAGCAAAACAAAGTCGTCGGAATAGCGGATGTAAAACCTGGCTTTCAAGCGATGTTTCACGAACTGGTCGAACTCGTTCATGTAAATGTTCACCAAAAGCTGGGAAGTGAGGTTGCCGAGGGGCAACCCGATGCCAGGCAACACCGAAAAACTTTCGACTATTTCGCGGAGCAACCAAAGGATCTCACGATTGGGTACGCGGTCGGCCAAAACACGCATCATGGTTTCGTGGTCGATGCTGGCGAAGAATTTTCTGATGTCGCATTTGAGCACCCAGCAGGTTCGTGTGCCGTTTTTGCCGACCTTCCTCGAGAAATCCCTGAATCGGTCCATGGCCCTGTGCGTGCCCTTGCCCAATCGGCAGGAATAGGAGTCGTGGATGAAGAGCCTGTCGAAAAAGGGACACAATTTCTGATGGATAGCGTGGTGCACGAGGCGATCGCGGACGCAGGCCTTGTGTATGTCTCTCGGTTTCGGATCGTTGACACCAAAGGCCTCGTACGGGCCGTGTCGGTACGACTTATTTTTCAGCTCGTGGTGAAGTGCGAAAAGGTTGTCGGCCAGATCGCGGCCAAACGCCTGCACATCGGCTCTGCCACGCTTACCCGCCGAGAACTCCCGCCAGGCCCCGAGCAGATTTTCAGGTGATATAATCTCATCGAAAGAAACCTTTAACTGACTTTTACCATGCTTTCTAACAATCCCCCCCCCCCGCTTCTGATTTGCCGATTTTGCATAGGCTGACCGAGATTTACAGGCTTTGGCATGAGACGACGCCCCGCCTTCCGAAGGCGGCAAGATACACACTGGGGTCAAAAATTGACCTTTTGCTTTTGGAAGTCATCGAATCCGTCCTGACCGCAGCGGGGGAATCCGCCAACGGGAAGGAGGTTTACCTCTCAAAGGCTTCTCGCAGGCTGGATCTGCTGAAATTCCTTTTGAAAATGGCTTGGGAGATCAAAGCCATAGACAGCAATCGCTTCCTTAAACTTTCCGAGCTTCTGGCTGAGATCGGCAGGATGATCGGCGGCTGGCTCAAGAAAGCGCGGCCGCAAAAATGAAAACACTGGCGAACGGCTAGGAACCGAGAGTCGGAGTTCCACCTCTTGTCGGGATCGTTCCAGTTCAGGTTGAGGTTCCGCTTCGAACCGTTCCTGTTGAGGATCGGGACGTTGACGTTACCGTCGGGATTGCTCCACTGAGAGCCGCTACGCGCGATCCGCCATCTGTGGCACCGGCCATCGAATACTCGGCTAGCCTGAATCTTATTTGGGGCTTTGAGCCCGCCAGCGAACCGCACCAAGTGTTTTCATCTTTTTGGGCCCAGCCCCCTGGAGCCGTAACCACAGGGTTTTAAAAGCCAGAATCCGAAAACCAGTCTACATGAAAAAGCCCGCCCTGTCATTCGACAGGGCGGGGCTGAGGGCTTTTGGCCTTGACCCCTGGAAACACCCCGACATAGGTCGGGAGCCCAAGAACCAAAAAACCAAAAGTCCAATGAAAACTACTTGCGAACGGCCAGGAACCGAGAGTCGGAGAGCCACCTCTCGCCGGGATCGCACCAAGACAGGTTGAGGTCCCGCCGCGAACCGTCCCTGTAGAGGATCGGGAAGGGGACGTTACCGTCGGGATTGCTCCACCGAGAGCCGAGCCCGACAATCCAGAATTCCCTCTGTAGGTCGGGCTTAGCCGCACCGAGAGCGTTGAGCTCCCAGAGATCGGCCACAAGAAAGCCGCCGCCGGCTTCGATCCTCTTCTGCGCTTCTTCGGAGGAAACGCCGGAATCGAACTTGAACCAGCAGGCCTCTTTGCTGACCTTGCCCTTGCCGCGAGGGTTGGCCTGGAAGCTCCCGTCTTCGATGTAATCGGAGGTCCAGTCGTACCCCTTGGCCATTTCGGCGGGCGCGAGGCCGTAGTCGACCTCGACCCTGGCGCAGCCTTCGGGCTGGGGGTTGGCCGGCGGCCGGTTCTGCCCGAGGAATGCCTCGATCTCGGCACCGGTAACGGCACCCGAGTCGACGAGCTTTTTGAGCTCGCCGAGCTGGGCCGGGGTGGCTTTTTGGGCCACCGCCGGGGTGGCGAAAACAAAAACCGCGATCAGAATCCAAAAAAACCTCTTCATAAAACATTTCCCTCTAGGCTCCGCCCTCGGCCCGCGACATGCGGGTCTTCGGGATTTGCCGATTGTTTCTAGCTTTATATCAAAGCCTTCCATGCCCCTTGGCACAAAAAGCTGATTTATCCGTTCGCAAGCGATGATTGAAAAGAACTTAGCGCAACCCGGCCGATCACAGGCCTAAGCCCGGACGCCGAGATTGACTATATTGACATTATATTGTCTTTTAGTAAAAAGTCAAGGGGAATGCCGAGCGCAATTTTGCCGACAATCGGATGATCCCTCGAGGTCGATCCACTGTAACTGAAGGTTTTCCCTATTAAAAGATAGCGAGAAACGCGGTCCGAGGCGCAGGGAGCGCGAATCTGGCAAGCGCGACTGGAGCGAGGATGGATTTTGACGAAACGCGCAGGGCGGGTTTCTAAAAATCCAAGCGTTTCCCCATTGGAGAGGAAAATAAGAGTCAAAAGCGGTTGACATTTCGGCTAAGGCGTTTTAAGCTGACTCCGCTTTTTAAACGTATTCACCATGCAGAGCAAAGGGAACAAATTGATCAGAAACAAGAGACATGGCTTTTTGAAGCGCATGAGCTCCCCCACAGGCCGATCGGTCGTCAACCGCAGGCGAAGCAAGGGCCGTCATAAACTGACTGTCTAAAACCATGCTCAATCGCCGGAATCGCATTGGCGCCTCGGAAAAAATCGAGAAATTGGCCAAAGCGGGAAACGTTTTCAAGAGCGATTTCCTGTTATTCCGTTACATGAAGATGGGCGCAACGGGGGAAACCCCCAGTCAATTTGCGGTGAATGTCAGCAAAAGGATAGACAACCGGGCCGTGGTCCGAAATCGACTTCGACGACAGATCAACGAGGCAATCCGGCTTCATCTCCTCTCAATGCCGAAAGGCTACTCGGTCCTGGTTTCGGCCAAAGCCGTCACCGCGCAGAAAAAACCGGAATTTCAAAAGCTGGCCCAATGCGTTCAGGGATTCATTAACTTCCTAAAACCCCATGCAAAGTAAAATCGCGCGCCTGTTGTTTTTTCTGTTGGTGTTCCTTCTGCTGTTGCAGGTTTTTGGCAAAACCGAACCCCAATCGAACACCACGGACGAAGTGGTTCTTTCCTCGAAATCCAAAATCACGATCGGCAAAGAGGTGGCGATCGGGATTGAAAACCGCGGCGCGCAGGCCATTGTGGTCCCGAACCCCTGCCCAGAAAATCCCCTTTTCGTCGAAATTTACCAAAACGGCGAGTGGGTTGAAAAAGTGGCCGCCTTGCCGGATTCGACGCTGTGCAAGGACCAGCGTGACTTCACCGTGGAGCCCAAGGGCAAGGCCCAAATTTCACTCAAGCCGTGGGCAAAGGATCTTTTTGGCGAAATTGGAAAATACCGAATCTCCTACAAGACGGTCTTGGCCGAGAAGGAAAGGGTTTATGTCCATGAGTTTCAAATCGTTCCACAGGGCATAATGGGCAAGGCATGGGATACCTTGCTTTATCGCCCCATCTTAAACACGCTGTTTTTCCTGATCGCCAACATACCAGGCCACAGCTTGGGCTGGGCGATCTTTCTTTTGACCGTGCTGATCAAGCTGATCTTATTGGTACCCAACCAAAAGGCGCTTAAATCCCAAAAGGCACTCCAGGTCATTCAACCGCAGCTTGAGGCCTTGAAAATCAAGCACAAGGACAACCCCCAGAAGCTGGCGGAGGAGACCATGAAGATTTGGAAGGACCACAAGGTGAACCCCATGGGGAGCTGTCTGCCCATGCTCATCCAGTTCCCGATCCTGATCGCCTTGTTCTATGTGGTGAGGGATGGCCTAAGCGTCGATCCGCGTCTTTTGTATGGATCGTTGGCCCAATTTGACCCCTCCGCCATCAATCCTCTTTTCTTCGGGCTCGATCTCACGAAAGTAAACGCTATCTACTTGCCTATTGCCATCGGCCTGCTCCAATTCGCGCAGATCCGACTGAGCTTCGCCAAGACCAAAATCACGGCCCAAGGTCAAGCGGCCATGATGAACAAAATGATGCAATACGTCCTCCCGGTCATGATCGGCGTGTTCTCGGCCAGCCTTCCCGCGGCCGTCGGCTTCTACTGGGGGGTTTCGACGCTGTTCGCCATCGGTCAGCAGATCGTGGTCAACCGATCCAAGACATGAAATGATTTGATCGCCCAGGCGTTTTTGGCTAGACTGGACTTAATTAATAAAATCTATGGAACTGCTCATTAAGGAAACATTGGAGAAACTGTTGGATGTCATGGGGATTTCGTACACGGGCGTGAAGATCACCAAAGAGGGTGAAAACGCCTATTACACCGAGATCGAAACCGAGAACTCGAGTCTGCTCATCGGCTGGCATGGCGAGACAATTGCGGCTCTTCAGCACCTTCTGAAGTGCTTGGTCTGGAAACAGGGCGTGGAAAGCAATGTGCAAATCATCCTGGATGTGGATCGCTACAAGAGGCGCCAAGAGGAAAGCGTGATCCATTTGGCCGAGCGAAAGGCGGAATTGGCCTTGGCCAACCAAAAGGAAGTTCGCTTGCCGCCCATGAATCCTTATTTCCGACGAGTGGTGCACACGCACTTGGCGAATCATAAGCTGTACAAGGGAAAAGTGACCACCGACAGCGTGGGCGAGGGGGAGGATCGGGCCGTGAAAATAATCCCAATGTAGATCGTGCAAGCTTGCACTTGAAAACGGATCCAGGACGATCCGTTTTTTTAGGTTTGACAAAAAAAATCCTATAGATAGAATAACCCTGCGCATTTTTGCTCTTGCACAAACGCCGAAAGGCTTCAACAACGCCCCTAAGAAAGGCGATAAAAAGGAGAACAGATGGAGAAGGAAATCAAGGTCAAGAAGAGGACTGTTCGTTTTGCCCCTGAGGATTACCCCTCCGTGATCAAGGTCATCAAGACCCTGCAACTGGAGGGGAAAATCATCTCGTGCGATCTCGATCGCAAAGGCGACACCGTTGGCTCGTACGTCCATGTGAAGTATAAGTCCGACGCCGACGAATCGCTCCTGAAACAATTCGACCAGTTCAGGCAGGGCGTCAAGGCGGATCCTATGAACCGCCACCTGAAGGTGCGTCTTACCCCCTACACTCGGGAAGGCGTCGTTAAGCTCAGCGAGATCTACTCGCAACTCGTCCTCACGGGCGACTACGCCAAGGCGATCGCCAAGCATACCTACGTCGATGCCGAGCATCTGACCATCCGCTTCACGGATGCGAAGATCGAGATCGATGGCGAATTGACCCTCGTCAAGGAGCTGTTCATCAGCGAAGTACGAAAAAAGTACGTCGGAGACATCACCATCAAGAGCTAGTGGATATTTTCGTCCTCCCAAGGAAAGGAGATTCCCTACACATCAATGCGCAAACACCCTGTACCCAACGTGGTACAGGGTGTTTTGCCAATGAAATTTGTTCACACCAAAATTTTTGGCTAAATAAGAACCCCTTTGGGCCAGACGCAAACCGATCCCGAAGCCCTGTGGCGGAGCAAAATTTTGCGCCGAAACGGAGCGGAGGGCGAGACCATCATTAAAAAAACCGCTGGCTTTGGACGAGGACAAAGGTTTTCGGAAGCCTCACCACTTCAGTCTTTCGCGGCCTTTTGCTCGGCCGACTGCTTGTTGCCGCCGCTCCCCTTCCCCACAATGCGATCGCCAATGTAGGCGCCCATGGTAAAAGTCTTGTCGTGATCCGGCCCCTCGTCGTGGATCAGCTGGTAGCTGGGGGTGACCATGACCCGCTCTTGCGCCAACTCCTGAAGGCGCGATTTTGCGTCGATGTGCTCCCCCTTCTTGAGAATGCCCTCAAGGTGGCCCAACAGGAATTTCTCGATAAACTTCTGGGCCTTGGCGTATCCGTGTTGAAGATAGATCACGCCGATCAGGGCCTCGAAAACGTTGGCCAAGAGGTAATCCTTGTCGCGGCCGCCGGAATGCTCCTCCCCCTTGCTCAAAAACAGATAATCGCCCAAACCCAATTCGCGGGCGATTTTCGACAATGTTTCCCCCTTGACCAAGGCGGAGCGCCAATTGGTCAGATCGCCCTCGGGATTGGGAAAATGGGAATAAAGGTATTCCGTGGTCACCAGCTCCAAGACCGCGTCGCCCAAAAATTCGACCCGCTCGTTGTGTTCCCAGCCGGAATCCCGATGCTCGTTCAAATAGGACCGGTGGACAAAGGCCGTCCTCAGGAGATCCTGATTTTTGAATTTGATTCCGATTTTCTTTTCGAGATTTGAATACATGTCTATCGCGTAAAATTTTCAGTCGGCAAAATTGTCTCATAAAACCCGCCCTCGATCAAATAGCCCCTATTGGGTCCTCGATGGGTCCTCGATTGGGTCTTCTACTTGTGTTTGATCTTGAGCGTTTTGTCGTGCGCCACGGCGTTCAGGACGCCATTGATGAATCGCCCGCTGCTTTCGTCCCCATAGGTTTTGGCCAATTCAATGGCCTCGTTCATGGCCACATTCACGGGCACATCCTTCCCCGGATCGATCAATTCGCAGATGCCCAGGGTCAAAATGACCCGCTCAACGGGATCCATCTTCTCGAGGGGCCATTCGGGAGCGTGTTTTCGGATCAGTTTCTCGATCTGTTTCTGGTGCTCCTTCATTTTGGAGATGAGGTCGTGGACAAACATCGTGTCTTCGATCTTGTCGCCATATTCCTTTAGGTTGTACTCCAAAATCCCCTGCGCGTCCTTGCCACGGATCAGATGCTCAAAGAAAGTTTGCATCGCAATCACGCGTGAGAGATGTCTCCAGCTGGACATATTGTAAAAGATTTAAATATTTCGCATTTCCGATTTGGCATTCGTTGGAAGCCGCCTCATAAATATTAAGTGGGCCCTTCCAAAAGATGTGAAATCCGAAATGCGAGATGCGAAATGTTCCTAGGCCTTCACCTTGGTGATTTTTTCGACCTTCTTTTCCATGTCCAACACCTGTCGACCATTGTAATGGCCGCAATTGGGGCAGGCGGAATGCTGTTGGCGAGCCTCTTTGCACTTGGGGCAAACAGCCACGGCCGCGGCATTCCCCAAACGGACGCGCGCGAAATTGCGGAACGACTTGTAGCGTCTCGATGTTCTCGAGTGGGGTTGCTGCTGTTTGGGGGTAGACTTCTTCATGGGAAAAAGAGGGATTATCGATTAGGCTGGCATAGTGTATAACAATCCTCGCGGATTTGCAAACCCATTTTTGACTATGATTTCCGTGATTTCAATGATCAGGATGATTAAGGCGAATATGCCGCAATGATTTAAATTTTGATTTCGCGTTTTAAATTTGTGCGTTTTTCGGATTTCGTGCTTCGGATTTCGAGTTTTTTTTGTCTCGTTGCCATGGATCGGCTACTTATGCTAAAATAAATCCTGTAATTCCATGCCGAACCACTCACAAAATTCAAATTATTTTAAATTTAAGAATAATTTTGTTCGGATTCGGCATTTCCTCCACAAAACTGTTTAATCATTTGAGCAAAAAAATAAAATGTCCCGAAAAATTCTAAAATGGGTCGATGGCCTGTTGCCGGTGGTGCTCATTTGCCTCTTTGTTTTTTGGGCAACCAAAACTGTCCATGCCCAAGGGGCGCTGGGAGGGGAATGGGATCAATACCTTAAAGGGACGGGGGTCCAGAAGTTCCAGGCGACGGGCAGTGGGGAAGACGTGGCCATGGCGGTTGTTTATCGCGGAATTAAACTCGTGAAATATGGGATGGCCGGCGTGGCCATGCTTTTTGGAATCCTGTATGCCAGCAGCCTGGTGTTTGCCAGGGGGAACGAGGAGTCGATCAGCAAGCAGAAAAAGAATTTTCTTTGGGCTTTCATGGGATTTGTTATCCTTATGGCGGCCGATGGGGTTTCGAAAGTCTTCAACCCGGAAACGTCAACTTCGGACGCGCTAATCGACTTCAAGGCAGGCCGAGACCAGCTTCGCAACATCGCCGATTATTTGAAGTGGATGCTGGGATCTATCATTGTTTTGCTCATGACTATTAGCGGCATCCGCATGATCACCGCGAGCGGGAACGAGGAAACGATCAAAAAACAAAAAATGAATCTAGTCTGGAGCGGCATCGGCATGTTGATCATCTTGCTGGCGAGCAATATTGTGAATGCCATCTATGTGGTTCGGGGAGGCGAGGCTGCTCCGGCGGCCACCACCACGGCGGCGACCGAGATCGGCGGCATCATCCGCCTGATCTTGGTGTTTTTGGGTCCTGTGGCCGTGATCTTCACCCTCTACGCGGGTTTCTACTATCTGACCGCCTTGGAAAACGAGGATCGGGCGAAAAAAGCCCGCGCCATGATTGTGGCGGGCGTCACGGGAATCGTCATAATCTATGCCGCCTATGCCCTGGTGAACACCTTCTACACCGCGCCAGAACTCGGCAATCTGTCTCAAACGTCGTCGCCTGATCAATTAGGCATTCAACGGCCGCTTGTTTCGCCAAACCCCTGATCAAATGATTCCCCTGTTTAAAAAAATCGGTGCTTCCGCAATATTGGTCATGTTATTTTGCGGATTTCTCATCCCGATATCATTGGCCCAAGGCAATGGGCTTTTCGACACGCTGGAAGATATTAAAAACAAGGTTGGCGAAGGTGAAGCGGGAATCAAAGTGGTCGACTTTTCCCAAGGGAGAACGTGGGGAAATCTTCCGCCTGAGACACAGGCCTTGATCCCTGATGACTACACTAGCCTCGACGAGATCATTGCTTTTTACAATTCCCCTGAAAATTCAGACAGAAACTTGGATATATTTGTAAAAAACAATTTTCCAAATCTAGTGGACGCCAATGGAGTTCCGAATGAGCATGGCAAACGCCTGATCAGCGAAATCGCGTACCAGGGCGAAAGCCAGCTCCATGCGGTGGTATTGGCGGTGGCCAAGGTTTTCCGTAACCTGATGGGCTCCATCGCCATCATCTTTATCGTGGTGTCCGGGATTCTCATGATTTTCGCCCAAGGGGACGAGGCCAAGATCACGGATCAAAAACGCTCCATCACCTATGCGATCATCGGCTTGGTGGTGATTTTGCTCATCGAGCGGTTGGTCTCGGCCATCTACGGCGTGCCGGGAGGGGAAAACCAAGTGCTTACGCCAAGCACCGCCAATCAAGTGAGCGTTGAAATCTATGGACTCGTTTCCTACATCAAGGCCCTATTGGGTTCCGTGGCCATTTTCATGATCGTGCTGAGTGGCTTCCGAACGGTTGTCTCTCAAGGCGAAGAGGAGCAGGTGACCACCCAACGCAAGGCCATCCTGTGGACCATTGTGGGCTTGGGGCTTATCTTGGTGAATCAGGTGGTGGTCGAGAACATCTTCATCAAGCCTGTCCGGGAAAACGCGGGACAGATCCAGAAAACCAATGTCGACACCGTCCTGGGCGCCTTTGGCACCGTGATTCAATTCATTTTGGGATTTGTGGGCCTGGTGGCTTTTGCGGCGCTCGTTTACGGAGGAGCCAGCATGGTGGCCAACTACGGAAACGACGAACTGGTGGAAAGGGGCAAGAAAATCATCAAAAACGCGATCATCGGCATCGTCATCATCCTCAGCGCCTTCGCGATCGTGAGCACAATGATCATATAAATTCAATGGAGGACCCTGTGGAAGACCTGATGGAGGACCTAATGGTGTCAAAAAAACAATGAGGTCTTCTATCGGTCCTCAATTAGGTCCTCAACGGAGGCTTATTTGCTTCTTTGCCATACCCTCACTAATATGGGGCTAGGAAAACCAATCCTCAGCCCATGTTCGAAAAACTGAAGCTCAAGCTTGCGAAAAAACATGATGCCAGGCGGGTCACCCGTCTTTTCTCAGCCATCGACAAAGGCATCAAAAAAAGGGATGTCGAAAATTGGATCGAGGACAAAGAGGTCTTTGTGCTCAAGGAGCGA
>CAZURX010000018.1:1119-12420 GCA_964623015.1 uncultured Candidatus Peribacteria bacterium | reverse complement strand
GTGGATCCAAAACTCTATCCGATCGTTTTGCGCACCACAATTTCCATCACCTCTCCAGAACAAACCTATCCGAACAAAATGATTTACGGGGATGACACCTCGTCAGACCGTTTTGGAGCTTCGGTGACGGTCGGGGACTTCAACGGGGACGGGAAGAAGGATGTGGCCATCGGTTCCCCGACGGCCGACAACAATCGAGGCCGGGTCTCAATTTATTACTCCAACGATCTTTTGTTGGCTCAGGGCGAACCAGACCTTGTGATCGATGGCGAGCCTTTGAGCCTGTTTGGATCTCGGCTGTGGAGCGGGGACCTGAACAGCGACGGGATCGACGACCTCGCGGTGGGTAGTCCCTGGTTTGGCCAGAATCGCGGCCGGGTCTGGATCTTCCATGAGACCTTGGCCACGCTAAAGGCGGAAAACATTATTCTTTCCGCGGAGAAGGCCGACCTCAAGATCACGGGTTCCGGCAGCGCCGACGAGTTTGGATCCTCCTTGGCCATCGCCGACCTCACGCATGACGGCAAAAACGATTTGGCCGTCGCCAGCCCCGGGGCCCAAAACGACAAGGGCTCGGTTTACCTGTATGACCACGATGCCGTGGTCCGCGGCGGGACCCTCAATTCCGAAGACGGCATCTTCAAGCTTTCCGGCGAAGAGGGGGTGACCGGCCGTTTCGGCTCCTCGCTTATCACCCTGGATTTCGATCACGACGGTTTTTCCGATCTTGCCATTGGCGCCCCCGCCACTGGCGCTGAGGTCAATCGCGGCATCGGCCGCGCGTACGTTTTCTTTCAGGATGCGGTCCCCTGGACCCATCATGACACTCCGTGCAAGCGCAATTGCTCCGTTGAGAACGCGGACCTTACCTTTGAAGGCGTGGTTTCCGGAAGCCGGTTTGGGGCCGCACTCGCGAGCGGAGACCTAAACGGCGACAATCTAGACGATCTCGCCATTTCCGCGGACCGGTTCAGCTTCACGGATTTCTCACAGGAAGGACGCGTGTACATTTTCATCAATTCCGATTGTGGATTGCCCGCCCGGCCAAGCCGTTCGGACGGGCCGATTCCCGATTCCGGACTGGAAACCGAACCGTGCCAATCGAAGTTTTTCACCACCGAGGCTCCGATTTCCTCACGCGAGGCCGACCTGAAGATCACGGGGCGTTTTGGCGAACGGCTGGGCTTCCCCCTTTCCTATTTCAATTCCGCCAATGACAGCGGGCTTGCGATGGGCAGCCAAATTTGCGATGGAACCGCAGGTTGCGTCTACATCTATTCCGCGGCGGATTGACTCGGCTGATTCCCGTGGACAACGGATTCACGGAGGCCAACAAAACCCACACTTTGAAATGGAGAGGGTTGCCCCTGAGCCGTTTCGGCCAAGGATTGGTTGCCCAAGACTTGACCAACGACGGCCTGACCGACTTTGTGTTCGGCGCGCCGGGAGCCCGCGACTTCTCTGGCATGATTGCCCTATTCATCGGCAAGCCGTTCCCTGTTGTGAAAGTCGTTACAGAGGCTCCAATAACCAGCCACCGACCCCTAGAGGAGCTAATCCCCGAAGAGGATGTCAAACCCGTGGCCGAAGAGCTTAAGGAAGAGGAAGTGATTCCCGAAGAGGAAGTTCCCCCCGAATTCAATCTCCAGCTTCAGGACATCACCGACGCGGTGCAGGAAAACGCCAAGACCGGTTTCGCGCTGGATGTCACGGTTCCGGAAATTCCCGTCATTTCCTGTCCCGGATTTGAATCCGGCAAGGCCTCGCGGTTGGTTGCTGCCACGTGCTCCTGGTCCAACACGGCCGGACCTTCGGCCGGGGTCTACCGTTATTGCGTGGACACCGAGAACCAATGCGAACCCGCCACGGAAAGCCCGAACCGCCAGGCGGAAATCGGCCAGCTTGTTTCCCCGCGCACCTACCTTCGTGTCCAGACCGAGGACCTCGGCGGCATCAGCCCGATCGCCTCATTCACGCTCAGGGCCAACCACGCGTCCGCCTTCATTAAAGGACCTTCCGACAACGGCTCGGACGAAAGCCAGCCGACCCTGGAGGGTTCGGACCTTCGCTTCTCCGCCACCGCCGAGGATGTGGACAACGATCCCACCTTGCTGATGATTTGCCGCACCGCCAACAGCCCCCTTTACAACTAGAACGGCGAACCTGTTTGCGCGGGCGACGCCAGGAATTTGATTTGCTCCTCCAAGCCCGCAAAGAGTGGAGACGAGGCTTTCTGCACGGTTCGCACCAAAAACGAGCCCCTCACCACATTGATCTGGTACGCCTTCGCCTGCGACCTACCTACGTCCTTCGATAAAAACTCAGGACTTTGTTCGCCCCTTTCCCAAGGCGAGGGCTTGACCGGCTCGCCGGCCTATATCAAGCATCCGCAGGCTTTCGGCGAGATCGAAGTCACGGATCTCGAGGGCAAGGCCATCGATCCGGGGGACCGCCTGAAATTCACTTTGAAAAAAGGCGGCGTGACCAACGTGGAGGCGAGCAAGACCGTCACCCTGTTCATCTGCTCTGCGGACACGACCTTGTTCGACTACCAAACCAATGAGTGCGTGGGCGGAAAACTGATTTGTGCCTCCTCGCCGACGAATCCACGGACCCAAGACACGGTGTGCGAAGACCGCCGCGGCGTTTCGCCTGTGCCGGTTCCGGCCCCTATCGGCTCCATGCCTTTTCATGTGTTCGTGAAGCATGGGGAGCAGGGGATTGCCGATGGCATCCATCGACAGGAATACACGGTCAGCAATGTTCCGCCCACCTTGGTCTCGATGGCCAACGAAGGCCCGATTTCCCTTTTTGGAGGAGGCAGCGCCACGGTCACCTTCTCGGCCGTTGTCCGCGACGAGAATGGTGCCGCGGACATTTGGGGGGCCAAAGGCGTGTTCTTTGACGCGGATGCCGTGAACAACCGTTGCACCGCGCACTCGAACGATTGCGCCATCGACCCCGCGTGCGTGGTCACGCCCATCAACAACACGGACGCGACCGTGGATTGCGCCGTGGAAATTCAGTACAACGCCAACGCCAGCGCCAACTGGAAGGCTCATGTGATCCCCGTGGATTCGCAGGGCGAGTATCTGGATTTGCCCGATTCCAAAGCTGCGCGCGAAGTGCCCGCGCTCACGGCCATCAACCAGGCCGAGGTGAAACTTCAATACGAACTCACGGCCCCGGGGCAGGTTTCGCCCGCAGTGGTCACCACGCTCACCAACCTGGGCAACCAGCCCGTGGATGTGCTCATTGGCGGGACCGATTTGGTCAGTCCCTCGGGGATCATCCCCCGCGCCAGCCAGAAATGGAGCCTGAAACCCGATTTCGATTACGACACCGAAGGCATTTCACTGGTCGAGACACCCGTGATGAGAGGCACCGCGGAAGAGGGTTGCGCCAATGTGAGCCTGCCCGTGCACGACGAGGAGTCAGGAGAAAACACAGATGTTCCCATATACTGGAAAGTGTTGATCCCCAAGTTCCTGAAATCCGACGTGTACCAAGGCAGCGTGTCGTTTGCGCAGGTGACTGATGATTGTAAATAACTATTTAACCGTTCCCCGCCTTAGCTCAATCTCCCTCGCCTCCCTCTTTATCCCATTCGACAAGCTCAGGGCAGGCAAGGGGAACCCCCAACTGCCTTATAGCCAAACCATGATGGATAGCTGAACCCCCTTGCGTTAGACCTGAGTTTTTATCGAATGGACAAAGGGGGATTGGGGGATTTGCGTTTCTCCTTACCTATATATGGTAGGGGAGGGGGTTTTGGGTCCAGCCCTCACCCCGTCTCCGCTCAACCCTCGGCAGGCTCGGGGTCGCGGAGTCGGCCCTCTCCCAATGTTGGGAGAGGGACCTCTTGGGCGAGAACCCTGTACCGAAGCGAAGCGCCTGGTGCAGGGGAGCCCAAGAGGGGGTGAGGGCTGTCCACCATTGTCCATTTTTCTATACCATATATATAGGGCGAAAAAATGGAGCACCCTCTTTCGACATTTTGTCCACTTTGTCTTTACAGGAGGTTTTTAAAATGCTATTATATTCAATCTTGCCTTTACAGCCCCACACCTACAGCCTATAGTTGTTTCGTTAAAAAATTAAATGTAACTATTTAATTGCTTAATTTATTTATTTAATAAAAACAAACTCAAATGAAGAACTTCTTCTTAAAAGTTTCATTGCTGGCCCTTGTCGCCAGTTTTTTTGTTGTCCCGCTTCTCGTGAATGCGGCCACAACGCCACAAACCCAAACCTCTATTGAAAACACGGTTCCTCCGGATCCTTGGAATCCACCAGCAGGCCTTACCATCAACCCCCCACGGGAATCCTGGACCCAAACTTATGTTGGCGGCGGTACTTCCGAAGCCAGAGCCGCAAGCTCTGTGACTTACCCGACCAATGTGGGAGCGGATGTGGTTTTCACAGGCCGATTTGACGACCCCAACCACGACGACTACTACATGGCGATCTGCAAGACCAACGCCATCACGGCCAATAGCAACGCGGCACCCACCTGCACAGGCGGAGCCTGGGGTGTCAGCACTGCCACCAGCTTTGGCAACAACGCCACGGTCAACTACACCACCTTGGACACCGACGCGGAAAGCAATGCTTGGTATGGCTTCTTTTGCGACAAGACCGCTGTTGGCCCTGCCTGCACCACTATGATGAACACAGGAAGTTCCTCAACATTGGGCGACGATGGCTCCCCGTTCTTTGTCAACCACCGCCCCCGATTCGACACCGTACTTGAGACCGATTCCACCGACACCAGCATCGCCCCTGGCGAGACCATCAAGTTCAAGCTGACAAAAATCACTGCCATCAGCGATCCAGACTTAAACACCGCGCAGGATACCGTGAGCATGTACATCTGCACCCCCGAGACCACAGGCTTCGATTACAAGACCCCTGCTTGCACGGGTGGCTCAACTGTTTGCTCACACACTGGATTGAACCCTGTTACCACGGATGCGGTCTGCAACGACGGGCTAGCCAACAAGCTCAACGTCATCCCCACTGCCCATGCCACTTATAATTACAAGGTGTTCGTGGTTGACCAGTATGGCTTTGATGCCACAAAGAAAGTTGACAACGCAACCGATGTCGACACCACCCAAAGCTATGATGTGATCGATGTGCCTCCTTATATGGCTGATTCCAATGCCTATACCGTTAGCGGCATTTCAGTCAGCGCAGGTCTTGGCCTAGACAAATCCTATAGCGTGGTCATTAAGGACGACAATGGCGACGCCGACATCACGGCCGCCACAGGCGTTTTATATGACGACACCGCAGTCGATCTTGTCGCCGGTACTTGCACAGGAGATCAGAACAACTGCTATCCGGGCGTGACCTGCCTGCTTTCGGATAACGCAGATTACAGCTATGCGACTGGAACCACTCATGGCGGAGCCAGCGCCATCACGGCCACGGCCACTTGCGGTTTCACCGTCTTCTTTAACTTGAACTATTCTTCTGAATGGAGATTCCATGTGAATCCCGCCGACCAATTGGGAACTGTGGCTGAAGCCTCCCCTTTCACCACAACCTATCAATCCGGGGCTATTGCATCCAATCCCCTTTCCTCCTTGAATATCAAGGAATCCACCATTGCCTACGGCACCGTGTCTTTGGATACCGTTTCCAGCAACACCCCGCAAACTAAGACCCAAAACTTTGGCAACCAGGTCATTGACGTGCAGATCACCGGCACCTTGATGTGCACCGATGCAGGTGTTTGCGCTGTGGATACTCAGCACACCCCCATTGCCCGCGCCCAGCAGAAGTGGTCCGATGACTCTGCGATTGACTGGGAAACAGGCAACGCTGATGAATGGGCAATGGTTGAAACGGCTAGCGGCACATTAATGGCAGGTGGTTGCTCCGACCGAAACTTGGCGATTCGCAACGTCTCCGGTTGCACCGATGCGGCCTGTGCTGCGGGTCCTGGCGACCAAGGCGAGGACGAGATCCTCTACTGGAAGATCAAGATCCCCGCGGCGACGGTTGCCGGTTCCTACACAGGCACCAACACTTTCACGCTGGCCACCGACTCCACTTGCGATGGCGGTCATTAAACCCTTCGCTTAACGCCTTATACCACTTCGCTTTATAAACCTCACAAATACCACGAAGCCAATCATCATCGTTTCTCTCTATCAACTTTGATCTAGAGCTTCGTGGTATTGTCTGATTTATATCTCAAGCTGGTAACATTAACCCAATCAACCAATGAAAACAAAACGACTGTTCGGTTCATTGGCGGCGGTGGCGGTAGGGGTACTGGTGTACGCAAACTATTCGCTAGCCGCGGCCTTCGGGGTTTCCCCTCCGTGGATCAACAACGACAACCTGAAGCCCGATTCCCACTATGTGTACGTGATCGACCTTTCCACCAATGACGCGAGTCAGGAAATGGTGGTCACGGCCAAGGTCACGGGTTCCCCGGAAGTCCTGCAATGGGTCACGGTCAAGAACAAAGACAACCTGACCATGGCCCAAGGGGCCCAGCACACACCGCTGTATGTGGAGGTGAATGTGCCCAAAGAGGCCAAGGCCGGCCGCTACACAGGGAACATTTCCCTGACCGTGGCGCCTCGGCAGTTGAACCCCAACAACATTTCCATTTTGCTGGGCGGCAACATTGCCGTGGACCTTAAGGTGGTCAACTACGATGTGGTGGACTTCTGGGTCCGATCCATCTCGGTCGATCCGATCGTGGAAGGACAGCCCCTCACGCTCGCCGTGGATCTGAAGAACATGGGCAACACCCCGGTTTCCTCGCTTGAAACCAAGGTACAAGTGCTCGACTACAAAACTGAGAAGCTTGTCGCCACCGCCACTGGCGGCCAGCTAAACCGCGTGATCTACCCCCAAACCATGGACACCGCCGAGATCCAAGTGCCCGTTCCAGCCCTCGCGGCCGGACAGTACTGGGTGAAGGTGGATGCCTTGAAGAGCGGGAGGTCCGTGTATTCCAACCGCCTGTTCCTGGACGTGAACGAGCCGAATGTGAACGGCGCGGTGCAAACTTCCGTGCAGGTGGCCTTGCAAGGCGAGGCGATGAAGCCTTCGGCTGGCAACAATGATGTGAGAACCTCAGTCAATGTTGTCCCCTTTATGCCTTCGCTAGGGAACAACGTGCACCTGCGGACCACGGTGACCGTGCGCGCCGCCTTCACCATCCAGCTGTGCCTCATTGTGATCGGCTTGCTCCTGGTGATCGTCGGCATCTCCGGCAGGATCTACTACACCCTGCGGAAGAAAGAGCATCACCATGCGGCCCATCATCGCCATCACAAATAGGCGAAATGGATAGAATTTGAAACTGACCCCCCACCACTCCCCTGTACCAGTCGCTACGCTCCGGTACAGGGTCGGGTGGGGGGTTTTTGAAATATTCCTCCAGACCACCCCGGTCCGATGTCCATCGGACCACCCCTCCTTTCCAAGGAGGGGATGGGCTCAATCTCCCTCGCCTCCCTCTTTATCAAGAGGGACCTCCAACCACCTAAAACCAAATCATGATGGATAATGGACCCCCTTGATAAAGGGGGATTGGGGGATTGAAAAACAAAAAAATCTATCCCATTTTTTATAGCCAATAATTATTATTTATTTTGAAATATTATTTTTTGACGTTTTTTAAATTTGTTTTAAAATTTAAAACTTAAAATTTAAAATTTTGTTCTTTAATTGCCACTTCATCATAATCCAAAAACTTTGCAATATAAAATGGAAAAAATGGCAAGGAAACCCTTCGAATTTTTAGAGTGGAAATGATAGAATAAAAACCAATGGGAAACGGATTCGGTTCCTCTTGGTTGAAATCAAAGCTTCCCACCACAAATCTTCCGAAAGGAGTTCATGCACAATTCCCGACTAAAATTTTTGATTGCCTCGCTTGTATTCGTGTGTCTTTCGGCTGCCGCCTTTACGTTTGCGGCCGGGAGCGCCATCCGCGTGAAAAACTTGCCCCCGTCTTTCGAGGATCTTTCGGGAAATCCTGTGCTACCCTCCGATGGAGGGGCGGGCGTGGCCAATCCAGTCAATGTGGGCGAGGCCGTCACCTTTTCCGCCACGGCCACCGATTACAATGGAGACAATTGGTATTTGGCCATTTGCAAGACCAATGACATCACGGCCGTGGACGGCCTGCCGCCCCGATGCGACAAGGGCACCTGGATAGTGAACGGGATCCCCGCCAAAAGTGGCGATACCGTTCAACTTTCCTACCTAGTTTCCGCCACGGACAAGGGAAGCAACAAGTGGTATGCCTTTGCGTGCGACGCGGTGCAAAAGGGGAGTGTCTGCTCGAAGGCGCATGTCGGGGAGGGCGAGGAGGGATCCCCGTTTGTGGTGGCCCGGCGAACTTCCGCCCTGCGTTTCGGCAACGATTGCCCCGACATCGCGGAGCTGAACCAATTGGCGCCGGAAGAGCGAGCCTTGCTCAACCAGCCAATTGACCGAAAAAAAATAGAAAAACAGATCGATGCCGAATTGGCGAAGCCCGAGGGCGAAGCTGTGTCAGTTGAACTCGGCTTGGTCAAAGATCGCATCAATGCTCTTAGGGAAATCGGAAAAAGAGGCGATGGAACGACCGGAATAATTTCCGACGCTCAAAAAGGGGCGGTGGCGGATTTTTTTGTGAATCGGCACGACAGGCTCGCAGCCGTGGAAAAAACTGGCGCGCGTTTTTGCACGATTCCTACCTTGGACGATTCCCTGAAAAACATCATTGACGCCAAAAACGGAAGCGTTCAGGCCAAGAACGAGCACCGCGTTGAAAAGGCAGGGCTGAAACTGGATTTCAAGAACGACGACACCCGTTCCGTGGGCATTGATTTCAGGCAGAAATGGGGAGCCAAAGAATCGGTCTTGAAGGCGGCGCCTGTTGCCGGCGGACCCCTGGTCGAATACAGGAACCCCGACACTGGCGACCGAATAGCGGAGGTGCAGGATCAAGGGCTTACCCTGCCCCAGACCCAGCCCAAAGCCAGCGGGTCCGGGCCAACCATCACCTACCAGGATCCCGACAACCCCAACAAACTGCTGAGCGCCGCGGATATCCAAAAACAACTTTCCATAGAGCAGAATATCCCCCTTCCCACGGTTGAGGAGTTTTCCGAACCAAAGGCGCCGGCCGATGTTTTCAAATCGATCACGATCCGCCATGAGCTTGGAGCCCCGGCTATCGGTTTCACAGACCGATTGTTTGACCGTTTGTTCGGCTCCCCCGAGCAGGAATTGGCGGCCAACGACGCGGAGTATTCCATGGCGGTGGCGAAACCCAATGGGGCAACTGACAGGGAAACCGTGGCCTACCAGAATCTCAGCGGGCGGAAGACGGATGCGTACACTTACGGCGATGGAAGCGAGATCAAAAACTACACCTTGTACCAATACGGCACGGGGCAGGAAGAGGAACTCTACACCATCGACAATGTCATTTTGCACCAGAAGGAGGATGGATCGATCGAGGGGTATTACAACGAGTTGCCCGACTTGAGCGGACAGAAGGGGACGGAGGGCGTAGACCAAAGTTTGCTGGATCGCGCGGCGCGGGCTTTGGCCAAAGATCATATCGAGGATCTTTACCTGCATGGCGGTTTATATCCCGATTTCGTGATTCCGAAATCGTTTGTCCTCGACCGTGAAAACAACCCGCTCGAGGTGACCACCGAGATCGTTGGCGACCAGCACAACCAGCTCCGCGTTCGGTTCACGGTCACGCCCGATGCCTACCCCGTGACACTGGATCCGACGTTGCAATTTATCGCACCGGGGATGTCGGTGGCGGACGCGACGATTGACGGCGAGACCGGCAGCGATCTGAAAAATGTCGCCATCGGCGATTTGGACGGCGATGGGAAAAATGATTTGGTAGTTGGGGCTATCAGTTATAATCCTGGCAGCGCCCCCCAGACTGGTCGCGCCTACGTCTTTTTCAGCGATGGATCTATCTCATCCACCGCTGTTGACGCCGACATTGCCATCACAGGGGAGGCGCAAAGCAATTTTTTTGGTGGCTCCTTGTCTGTCGCAGATTTGAACGGCGACGGCAGGGCCGACCTGGCCGTGGGCACTGGCAACTATAACACCAGCCAGGGGCGGGCATACATCTACTACAACAACGGCAATCGCACAATCGGAACTGGTTGCACAACCACCTGTGCCGCCTACACCCATGCGAACGTGGTCATCACTGGGGAATCGACAGGCCATTATTACGGTATCCTCACCACTGGAGACCTCTATGCCGATGGGAAAGTCGACCTGATTGTGGCTGCGAGCAGTTATGGCTCCAACCAAGGCCGCGCCTATATTTACCATTCCGTCGGCAGTGGCACTTTTCTTTCCTGCGCCAAGACCTGCTCCGCCTTGACCAACGCGAGTTATGTCATCACGGGAGAGGTTGGCACCACTGGCTATTTCGGGATTGCCCTCGGCACGGGCGACCTGAATGCGGACAGTCGGACAGATCTGGTGGTTGGGGCTCGGTATTTCACTCCAGGGGGGGCGACCAACACTGGCCGCGCCTACCTTTTCTACAACGACGGTTCCATTCCCACCACCGCCGAAACCGCGGACGTGATTATTACGGGCGAGACCTCCTTCAACGCGTTTGGCAACGGTTTTGCCATTGGCGACCTGAACGCGGACGGGAAGGATGATCTGGTTGTAGGAGGCTATAACTACAATAGCGGCCAGGGTCGCGTTTATATTTTCAACAACAACGGTTCCACGACCGCCATCGGCACTGGTTGTAGCGGCACTCCGCCGGCCCAGGTCACCTGCTCCAATGCCAGCACCAATGCGAATGTGGTCATCACGGGCGAAGCCACTTCCAACCAGTTTGGATGGGCCATGGCCACCGGAGACTTTAACGGCGACAATCGGACGGACTTGGTCGTTGGCGGGCATCAATACAATAGTTATCAGGGGCGAGTCTATGTTTTTTATAACGATGGCATTCTTCCAACCACCGCCGGCACGGCGGACATCATTCTCACGGGGTCGGCCAGCAGTTGGTTTGGCAATGGATTGGCCACCGGAGACCTGAACGGGGATGGCGTCTTTGACCTGGCCGTGGGAGCGCAGGGCTACAGCCCAGGCGGTCGCGTCTATCTTTATTTCGGCGAGGGCAGGGAACCCATCAGCGACACCATTTCCGCCGAGGGAACCGCACAATGGTTCACCCGCTTCATGGCCGCCGGCGACCTCAATGCGGACGGCAAAACGGATTTGGCCGTGGCCTCCCATGCCATCAATTACGGCACGGTCTATCTTTTCTACAAC
>CAZURX010000018.1:682-1109 GCA_964623015.1 uncultured Candidatus Peribacteria bacterium | reverse complement strand
TGACGTCATCACAGGAACCAATGGATCCACCCAATATTTCGGAGGCAATATCGCGAACGGCGACCTGAACGCCGACGGAAAGGACGACCTGATCATTGGAGATTACGGGTTCGACGGCCTTTACATTTTTTACAACGACGGCACCGGGAATTACCCCAGCGACAGCACGGGGGCCAATGTGAAAATAGCCGGAACCGATGATTTTGGCGCTGGAGGTTTTGCGGTGGCTGATTTCAACAATGATGGAAAAAAAGATTTGGCCACAGGTCAAAAGGGCGGAACCAGCAAGGTCTTTATCTACTACAGCGACGCAACAGTCGGCAATAATATTTTTCTTTCATGCGGCACCGGCTGCAATGCAACGACAAACGCCGATGTTATTATCACCGGCACCGGATCCACCCTTTTCGGAAACACAATGGTCGCA
>CAZURX010000018.1:0-672 GCA_964623015.1 uncultured Candidatus Peribacteria bacterium | reverse complement strand
TCGGCGAGACTGGCTACAGTTCGTACCGAGGCGCGGTTTATGTGTTTACTAATAGCGGCGGAAGCAATTTTCTCAGCTGCACGACTGGTTGCACCTATGCCGACGCGACCGACACCATGGTCGGGGAGACAACTTTCAACTCCTTTGGCGCCTCTTTGGCCACGGGGGATTTTGACGCGGACGGGGACAACGATTTGGCTGTCGGAGCCACGGGGTACAGTTCCAGCACGGGGCGGGTTTATATTTATAAGTATGACGGATCCGCCTGGCCCGATGCCGCCTCGGCCGACATCATCCTCACGGGGGAAGGCGGAAATTTTGGCACCCAACTGGCCTCGGGCGACTTGAACAAAGACGGAATTGCCGACCTGGCCAGCTCGGCCATGGGGTACACCACCAACACGGGCCGAGCCTATGTTTTTTATGGCGGATCCGCGCCGGCATCCAAGAACGCCAGCGCGGCCGATGTGATCATTACCGGGGAAACCACGGGCAGCTTTCTCGAACGGCTTCTGGTGGGGGATTTCAATGCGGACGGATCCAATGACCTCGCCGTAGGCGCCAATGGTTATGGCGGATCCTATCTGAGCAGATTGTTCATTTTTTACGGCACCGGCGCGCCGGCCACCAATGTCCCGGCGTTCCTGCGCCAACTGGCCCGCAGCCGTCCGG
>CAZURX010000017.1:8826-12623 GCA_964623015.1 uncultured Candidatus Peribacteria bacterium | reverse complement strand
ATCAGCGTTGCATCCGTCATTGTCTCAAATGGTGTGACTCTCACCCATGTGTCCCAGGATGTCGATGGGCTGACAATCACGACATCTGGCGACTTCACGGTCCAATCCGGAGGCTTTATCGATGTCTCAGGGAGGGGTTGTGCCGATAGCACAAGTGACGCGGATGGATATGGCCCCAATAGTTCCAATGTGTGTGCTTACCAAACGGCTGGTTATGGGCGAGGCTCAACGGGAAGTTATATCGACTCTGGCGGCGGCGGCCATGGCGATGTGGGCGGGCAAAGCAATCAATCTAGCTATGCAGGCGGTGCACGCTATGATTCTTTCGGGGACCCTGTGCTTTTTGGATCATCGGCCGGAACCGCTTCTGAACTGGCGGGTGGCGCTGGTGGCGGGTTAGTTATTCTTGATGTGGGGGGTGTGTTGACCTTGAATGGCGATATCACCGCGAATGGGGGAAACGGGTTGGTGGTGGGTGGCGATTACAGCCGAGCATCGGGCGGTGGGTCCGGTGGCTCCATCAATATCAACGTCAATACCGTGGCGGGTTCAGGCACCATCAAAGCCAATGGCGGGAATGGTGGCAACTCCGGTTGGGTTCGTTTTGGCGGCGGAGGCGGCGGGGGTCGAATCGCGATGAATTATGGGACCAACAGCGGTTATACTTTTAGTCCAGCCAACCTGCAGGCGAATGGGGGCTTGGAGTTTGGTGACAGCTCTCTCCCTGGTAGCGAGGGGTCGATTTTGATTCAAGGCCCCAATCTCGCCTATTGTCATGGGATCGCGGCTGATCCAGCCCCCATCGATGAATCGTTGATGACCGGCGCGGTGGTCTTTTCTGATTTCGGGCGAGATGGAGTTTGCCAAATCGACAATCCAATCAGCGCCGATTCAGTTCAGGTCGGAAGTGGCGTTGTTGTGACTCATCTGAGCCAAGATACCGATGGGATCTCTATCACCACATCGGGAAATCTTGAAATCCAGGCAGATGCTCATTTGAACGCCAACGCGAAAGGGTGCGCAGACAGTGTTGCAGACTCCAACGGAAGCGGTCCTGATGCCAACAACGCCTGCGGCACGGGGGCAGGATATTACGGTTACGGCATAGGGGAGCTGACAAGCTACGGGGAGAGTAGTGGTGGCAGTTATGGCGGCAAGGGAGGCGCACCTTCCGACAATTTGGATCGAGGTTCCTTTTTTGGCGTCAGCCAGATCACAACTCCTCATTTTTTTGGCGCTTCCGGCGGCACCGCAACCAATTATGCTGGCGGGCAAGGGGGTGGCATGATCCGGCTGGATGTCGGAGGGACTCTCACCAACAATGGTTTGGTTTCAGCCGACGGCGGCAATGGAGTGGGTGTGACCGGTGGGAGCTCTGTCTCGTCCGGTGGCGGTTCGGGGGGATCGATTTATGTCACTGTCCCCACGCTGGCGGGTTCGGGGTCCTTCACAGCCAATGGCGGAAACGGATTCAATTCCACATGGTACCGCTTTGGTGGGGGTGGTGGGGGCGGCCGAATCGCCATTCATTTCAATACAAACAGTTTTTCATTTAGCGGCTCAAGTGTTTTGGCGGCTGGCGGAATCGGTTATTCCCAATCGGACAATATTGCCGAAAATGGCCAAAAAGGCAGCGTTTACCTGGTCGATGACAACGGAACCTCTGGCACAACGACCGACGACGCTGTGACCATTTACTCGGGTTTTGCCCATGATGACACGGATTACGCTGTCTCCTCGTGGGTGGTCAGCGACAGCACCGCCAATGTGTATTGCGATGTCGGTGCGACCACCCCTTCGATCACGGCCCCCACACTCACGCTTTCCGGGCTATTCGACTGCACGAGTTTGGGCAATTCGGGCACCTTCACGTTGGCCTCGAGCGGGGATATCACGCTCACCAACTTGGCTTATCAAAGAAAAATCGCCTATGGCACGGTCAACAGCTCAGGCACCACAGTCACAGGCCAAGACACCCGTTTTTCCACGGAGATGGATGAAGGAGGGCAGATCATCGCCTCGGGACAGCGGCGCACGATCGTCCGTGTGTCGAGTGCCACCGGTTTGGTGACCGACACCGCCTTCAATCCCGTTTTGCCATCGTGGACTCGCATTCAATACATTCCCTATCTTCAGTCTCGTTTCACCATCACGAGCGGCAATGTCGTTGTCACGGGAGGTAGCGAAATCGACAGCAACATCAGTTGGACCGGACTATCCGGGTTGAGCATTGCAAGCGGAAGCAAGTTGATTGCCGATTTCAAGGGTTGCTCCAATACGGGGTATCGCGCAAACGGCTATGGGCCCAACGGGAGCAATGTGTGCACAATCAGCACGTCGGGCTACGGTTTGTATGGCAATTACGAGCAAGGCTCCGGTGGTGGCCATGGCGGCGCCGGCGGCGCTTCGGAAACCTTGGTCTCCGGAGGGTCGACTTACGATTCCGAATCTGGCCCGGTTCTGTATGGTTCATCCGGAGGCGCGACCGACGGAGATGGGGGTATCGGCGGCGGCACGATTCGCCTCGATGTTTCAGGAACTTTCACCAACAATGGCTTGGTTTCCGCCAATGGTTCATTGAGCCTTTTGGATGCTGGGACCACCAATCGTTACGGCGGCGCCGGGTCCGGCGGGTCGATTTACATCAACGCCGGCACCTTGGCCGGGTCCACCGGCGCGCTAGAGGCAAAGGGGGGTGGCGGGTTGGGAAAGTCGGGTGCGGGAGGAGGGGGTCGAATCGGCTATCTCTTTTCAACCAACACCTACAGTGGTTCCTGCGATGTCTCGGGGGGCACCGGCGCGGGGCCGTCCATGAATGGGGTGCTGGGCACCTGCACCTCTGTCCAACTCCCTTTTTCCTCAAATTTCCCCACCGCCAACGGAACCACCAATTTCGGCGGAGTGGAGGATCTCACCGCCGTTTCCTCCATGAAGCTGGCCAATTCGAGCGGCTATATTCAATGGTCGGGTTCGGTGAACGCGAGCACCTCGAACGACTACGACACGAATGTGAAGATCGGCAGCGGGTATGTCTCGATCAACAAGGCGAATGTGCACGGCAGTTTGGATTCCGCGGCGCAGGTGCGGTTGACCGTGAATACTTGCGATAATCTTAAGGTCTACTACGCCACTGGCTTCCGGAGCAGTCTTAGCGACATCAAGGCCAACGGCCAAGAATGCGACGGCACCACCACGCCGGCCTGCACGAATATTTCCTGCACCAATGGCACATTGACGTTCGATGTTCCCCATTTCGACAGCTACGGCGGAGAGGGAATGTCTCTTGTGAGCCAAACGACCGAAGCCTCGGTCAACAACGTCGCCCCTGTGTTCACTGTTGGCCCTTCCGATGGCGGCTCCTCGGCCACCACGCCCACGAATGCGGGGGATGATGTGACCTTTTCGGCCACGGCCACGGATGCAAACCTTGAGGAATGGTACTTGGCGGTTTGCAAAACAAACTCCATCACCCCCGGAAACAATGCCGCGCCCACGTGCGCCACGGATCAAACATGGGCGGTCTCCACCACCTCGGTGGCGAGCGGGGCTGTGCAGACCGTAACCTACACAACCTCCTCGGGCGACGCGCAATCGAATGCTTGGTACGCCTTCGCCTGCGACAAGGCCCCCACAGGAACCTGCTCGGCCGCAGCTCAGGGCACAGGCGACACGGGTTCGCCGTTTGTGGTGAACCACGCGCCGGCCCTCGGCACCGTGGCCATTGGGCCTTCTTGCGGATCGGCCGCGAGCGTGGATCCGGGGAATGCGAGAAGCGCGAAGATAACAACAGCCATCGG
>CAZURX010000017.1:0-8815 GCA_964623015.1 uncultured Candidatus Peribacteria bacterium | reverse complement strand
AACGAGTCGATCCGTGCCTCCTTGGTTCAAAGTGATGGGAAGATAGTGGTGGCAGGAAGCAGCAACAATGGATCTGACACGGATTTCGCTCTAGCCCGTTACAATGCGGATGGTACCCTGGACACCTCTTTTGGCACGGGTGGCAAGGTGACCACGCCCATTGGCAGTGGCAATGATATGGGTGTGTCAGCCGCTTTGCAGGACGATGGAAAAATAGTAGTAGCGGGTATGAGCCACAATGGAACCAACTATGATTTCGCTCTCGCCCGCTATAGCACCGACGGTTCGCTTGATACCTCTTTTAGCGGTGATGGTAAGCTGACTACCTCTTTCGGTAGCATGGATGATGCCGCCTATTCCGTTGTCATCCAAAGTGACGGAAAAATTGTGGCAACAGGGTATTATACGGTAACGGGTGGCGATAATGACTTCGCCCTCGCGCGCTACAACACGGACGGCTCCCTCGACACATCCTTTGATACGGACGGAAAGGTGACCACCAACATTGGCGTTTCCGACAACGCCGCTTTTGCTTCGGTTCTCCAGCCCGATGGCAAGATCGTCACGGCAGGGTATAGCTACACAGGCGTAAATGACTGGGACTTCGCCCTCGCCCGCTACAACACCAATGGGTCACTTGATAACAGTTTTGATTCCGATGGATTGGTTGTCACTTCCATTTCGGCATTGGACGACATGATTTATGGCATTGCGATCCAGCCCGACTGGAAGATTGTGGCGGTTGGGTACACCAACAACGGAAGCAATTTTGATTTCGCCCTTGCCCGATACGCCACCACAGGCGCGCTAGACACTAGTTTCGACGGTGATGGTAAGAAGACCGTCGCTTTCGGGAGTGGAAACGATGTTGCGAATGCCGTAGCCGTCCAGTCCGATGGGAAAATGGTGGCCTCAGGCTATAGCAATAATGGGAGCAACAATGATTTTGCTTTGGCACGCTTTGCTACCGATGGGGCATTGGACACTGGGTTTAACAGCACAGGCAAGGTGACCACCGCCATTGGAAGCAGCACGGATGAATCGTATTCTGTCGCTATACAATCCGATGGCAAAATTATGGCGGCGGGTCGCGCGGATATGGGCACCGTTGATTTTGCCCTTGTTCGATATGCCTCTACCGGCGCCCTCGACGACCTCTCCGGCTACGCCTGCGTGCAGGCCGACGTGACGGATTCCGATGCCGACAACACCGTGGATGTGCACGTGTGCTCCACCAACAGCTTCACGGGCACGGCCTGCTCGGCCACGACCTTCTGCACGATCACAGGGGCCAAGTCGGGCGACAGCGCCCAGTGCGTGGCCAACGGCATGGTGCCTGTTCCAACTTCGCATGGGGCGCACAATGTGTACGTGTTCACCGTGGATGGTTTTGGCGTGCAGGGCACCGGCACCTCCGCCCAAAGTTACTCGGTCACCGATGTTCCCCCCTACATCACCCAGTCTTCCGATTACTCCGTCAGCGCCATCGCGCTCACGGCGGGCAATTCCACGGCCAAAGCCTACACGGTTACAGTGAAGGACGACAACGGCGACAATGATCTCACCGAAACGACCACGGGCTATTTGTACGACTCGAATTATTTGAGTTTGTCGAACGGCGCCTGCACGGCAAATGATCACAGTTGTTACGCCGATTCCGTCTGTTCGCTCAGCGCCAACACCTCGGGAACCGATAACGAGGCCACGGCCACGTGCGCGTTTGATGTGTGGTTCAATGCCAACTATTCAAGCGGCTGGAAGCTCCATGTGAACCCCGCGGACCAGCAGGGGAATGTGACCACGCAAACCGATTCCAACGCCGTGGCGACCAATGCATTGCAAGGCCTCAACATTCCAGAAACCGCTATTGCCTACGGAACACTCGCGCTCGGGGCCACCTCATCGGGCGTTGCGATAACGGTGGAGAATGTGGGCAACCAAGTCATCGACCTTTTGGTCCAGGGTGCCGATATGGCCCGCGCGGGTGGCGGCGCCACGATTCCGCTTGGCCAACAGCAGTGGCACAACACGACCCAGGATTTCACCTACGACCTTTCCGCCCCGTATGACACAGGCGCAAACCCCCTTGTCGCCGACGCCTCGGACGCCACCACGAAGGCCTTGGGTTGCGCGGACCGCGACTTGGCGGTGCGGTTGCGGCATGATTTTGGTAGTACCAAGTGGGGCACCGCCCAACTGATCGAGACGGACGACCTAGGGGACGTATATAGTCCAAGCATCGCCTCGGATTCCTCGGGCAACATGATCGCGGTGTGGCAGCAGGTCAACGGCACCCGCACCAACATCTGGGCCAACCGCTACACCGTGGGCTCGGGCTGGGGCATCGCCCAATTGATCGAGACGGACGACCTAGGGGACGTATATAGTCCAAGCATCGCCTCCGACCCCTCGGGCAACATGATCGCGGTGTGGTCCCAGGGCGACGGCACGCGCGACAACATTTGGGCCAACCGCTACACCGTGGGCTCGGGCTGGGGCACGGCCCAGCTCATCGAGACGGACAACGCGGGGAGCGCCTCTTCTCCCCAGATCGCCTCCGACCCCTCGGGCAACATGATCGCGGTGTGGAGCCAAAATGACGGCACGCGTTCGAACATCTACGCCAACCGCTATGGGGTCGGGGTTGGCTGGAGCGGGCGTGAACTGATCGAGACCGAAAATTTGGGAACCGCCTGGTATCCCGAGATCGCCTCCGACCCTTCGGGCAACATGATCGCGATGTGGTATCAGCACGACGGCACCCGCTGGAACATTTGGGGCAACCGCTACGCGACTGGCGTTGGCTGGGGTACTGCCGAACTCATCGAAACAGACAATGCGGGGGATGCGCGTTACCCGGCCATTGCCGCTGACGGCCTGGGCAACATGATGGCGGTATGGTGGCAGAGCGACGGCACCCGCCAAAATACAATGGCCAACCGCTACACGGCGGGTGTGGGCTGGGGCACGGCCCAACTGATCGAGACAAGCGACTCGGGAAACGCCGAGAATGCCAAAATCGCCTCTGACCCTTCGGGCAACATGATCGCGGTGTGGCAGCAGCTCAATGGCATAAGGAGAGATATGTGGGCCAATAGGTTTACCTTCGGCTTTCCCTTTGATGAAACATTATATTGGAAACTCCAAATGCCCAACCCACAAATGGCCGGCACCTACACGGGCACCAATACGCTCGTGGCCGCGGCCAAGACCCAGTGCGAGGATGGCGAGCTGGCCGCGCCGTTCAAGGTGACGACGGATGTGGGTGGCAGCGATTACGCCGAGTCTGTCGCCATCCAAACCGACGGAAAAATTATTGCCGCAGGATACGCCCATAATGGCAATGATAGTGACTTTGCTCTCGTTCGCTACAATCCGGACAGCTCGCTGGATCTCGTATTTGGCACGGGTGGAAAAGTGATGTTGGACATTGGGGTCGGCAGCAATGATGAGGCCTTTTCTATTGCCCTCCAGCCTGATGGGAAGATCGTGGCGGCGGGTTCTTCCAATAACGATTTTGCGCTTGCCCGTTTTACCGCCACTGGTGCTTTAGACACCGCGTTCGGCACAAATGGGAAGGTGATCACGGATTTTGGAGGAGGCGAGCAGGCCTATTCTGTCGCGCTTCAGTCTGATGGAAAGATTGTGGTGGCTGGATACACCAGTGTAGGCTATGATTTTGCCCTCGCTCGCTACAATGCCGACGGTTCGCTGGACACTGACTTCGACAGCGACGGAAAAGTGACCACGTCCATTGGAGTCTTGAATGATGTCGCTCTGTCTATTGCTATCCAATCCGACGGCAAAATCGTGGTGGCGGGATACAGCGGCTCCGGTTTCGCGCTTGTCCGCTACACAACTACAGGCGCAACAGACGATACTTTTGGCACAGGTGGAATAGTGACCACCGATTTTGGGGGCGGTACGAGCGATCAAGCTTTTTCCGTTGCGATCCAAAACGATGGGAGGATCGTGGCGGCAGGCGGCACCAGTAGCGGTGGTAGCCAGGATTTTGCCCTTGCTCGATACACCTCGAATGGAGCCCTGGACACCACTTTCGGCACAGCCGGAAAGGTGACCACGGATTTTGGAGGAGGTTATGATCAGGCCTATTCCATTGCCATTCAGCCTGATGGCAAGATCGTGGCTGTGGGGTGGACTGACAAGGATGGACCTCTTGATTTCGCCCTCGTCCGCTACACCTCGGATGGGACGGTGGACAATTGATTCCCGATTGATTTCCGATAGATATCCAATTGATTTTCAATGGATTGATCTATTGGAAGTCGATCGGATGTCGTCCGCCTCAGGCGGACGGAGATCTATTGGATATCGGAGGGGGCAATGGGGGGTTTTGTGGTTGGTTTGCATACGCAAATAAATTTGTGCTAAGGTAACCCCCCTGTAATTGCATCGCCATGCAAAATGTGAACCACAAAAGCAAATCGGGTTACATCGAGGTTGTTTGCGGCCCCATGTTTTGCGGGAAAACCAAGGAATTGTTGCGCAGGCTCGATCTGGCCCAGCGCGCCAAGCAAAACACCATCCTTTTCAAGCCCAAGACCGATACTCGGTATTCCGTGGGCGAGGTGGTGACGCACAACAACGACCGGGCCGACAGCATTGTGATCGAGGACGCGGAGGAGTTGCTGGGAAAAATTGAGGAGAGCGAAAAGCTGATCCAGAAATTGTTCGCGACCCGAGAGTCAATTCGCGGCTTGTTCCAGTCGGGGGAGTTCGAAGGGCTTTTGAGGAATGAGAATGAGCTCGGTGAGCGGTTTTTTGGGCCCATGGCCATCCCGGGCCTCCATGTGGTCGACCCCGCCGTTGTCAAATGCTCGGAGGGGGGCGAGAGCCTCATCCGAAAGGATATCAAGGAGGGGAAGATACGGGTGGTCGGAATCGACGAGGCCCAATTCATCCGAGGCAAGATCGCGGAGGTTTGCGGCGAGCTGAGGGATCGGGGAATGCGCGTGATCGTCGCGAGCTTGGATATGGATTTCCGCCGGATGCCGTTCGAGACCAAGCCTTCAGGGAACATCGGCAGCTTGCTGGGCAATGCGGACGAGGTGGTCAAGCTGAAGGCCGTTTGCCATTATTGCGGCGACAACGCCTCGTTTTCAAAAAGGCTGACCCAAAGCAAGGATGTGGTTCAGCTGGGAGGGGAAAAGGAGTATGTGGCCGTGTGCCAATCGTGCTATCCCGACCCGAAAGAGGAACAAAAATAGAATCGGATTGTGGCTAGCATCGTGGCTAGAATAGTGGTAGCACAAACTCAGCCAAAATTCGTCCACAATACTAGCCACAACTCTAGCCACTATGCGGATATTTTTTTTAGTGCAATTTGAAGGTCTTTCGCCAATGGTGCCCTCAACTCTATCTCCTTCCCCGTGCTGGGCAGTTTGAATTTCAGGTACGCGGCGTGCAGGAACTGGCGGCTCAGGCCCGTCTTCTGCTTCAGTTTTTCGTTGTCCGCCAAGTCTCCGTAGCGGTCGTCGCCGGCCACGGGGTGGCCGATGGAGGCGAAATGCACGCGGATCTGGTGCGTGCGCCCCGTGACGATGCGGACCTCCACCAGGCTGTAGTCGCCGATGTACTTTTGAACCTCGTAGTGGGTCAGCGCGTATTTGGCCTTGTCCGAGTTCGAGATGGACACGTGCTTCTCGCCATGGGTCTTCAGGATTGGCGCCTCGATCGATCCTGTTTTGGGTGTCAGATGGCCTTTTAGAAGGGTGATGTATTTCTTGGTCACGTGCCGTGCCATGATCTGCCCCGCCACCATGCGGTGGGCGTGGTCGTTCTTGGCCGAAATGATGAGTCCCGAGGTGAATTTGTCCAATCGGTGCACAATGCCCGGCCGCATTTCGCCACCGATGCCCGACAAACTATCCTTGCAATGGTAAAGCAGGGCGTTCACCAGCGTGCCCGACACATGCGCGCCGTGGTCCGTGGGGTGCACGGGCATGCCCGGCGCCTTGTTCACCACAATAATATCTTTGTCCTCGTACACCACGTCCAGCGGGATGTTCTCGGCTTGGATGCCCGTCTCCCGTATCGAGGGGATGATGACCACCAGCTCGTCACCTTCATTCAGTTTCTGCGCCGCCTTGGTCGTCTTTTTGTGGTTCACGAAAACCGACCCGCCCTTGATGAATTTTTGGATGAACGAGCGGGTGAACTCGGGCTTGTCCATGGCCAAAAACTGGTCCAGCCTCATTCCTTTTTCGCCTGCGGTGACGGTGTAGTGGCGCATTTTTTTTAAAATTCGAAATTCGAAGCACGAAATACGAAACAAATCCTAAACCCCAAAATCCAAAAATCCAAACATATAATTAATTCCGCACTGGTTTCGTTTTTTTCGCCTCAGTGAACAGGATCCTGCATTGATCCAGCAAATCCTTTGCCTCCTTTTCGGTGAAGTCTAGGCCGCCTTCGTATAAATCGATATTCCTCTTCCGACGTATGCGATGCAAATATTCCACTTCGTCGGGCCGCTTCAGGATTCCGCCCAGTTTTTCCAAAATCTTGATGTGGTGTCCCGGCACGCTTTTGGCCTTGAAACCGGATTTGGCGATCAAGGCGATCCCCAATTTTAGGATGGAATCGTAGGCGAGGCGGTGGGTGACATTTGGATCCTTGGTTTTTTCAGCCCTGTTCAAATCCAGTTCCGCATTGTGGAAATAGCGGTCTATCTGAGATTTTGTGTAGGGGAATTTTTGGAAGAATTCGGGTTCAAAAACAATCATATCAATTCAATAAAAGGATTTTTGAAAATACTCTCAATGAGTTCATTATGCTCCTCCCTTTTTTGGCTGAATTCAAGCGCTTTCATTTCAACCGAGTTGATCTCGCGACCGAATTCCTTTTCGAGGCGGGTCAGGATTTTCGAGGCCGCCAGCGCGCCGAAATCGCCGATGAGCAACACATCGATATCGCTCAGGGGTCCCCATTCGCCCTTGGCATACGAGCCGAACAAAACCGCCCTTCGTAAGCCTTTGAGCCGACGGAGCTCTTGCGCCATGCGCGCCTCGATGCCGACTGTCTTTCGTATGATCGCGCGGTATTCCTGGTATAAAGGGAATTTTTTGTTGAGGGAGTAATACCGTTGTTTTCCTCGGAAGGTTGATTGGAACAAACCCTCGCGCTCAAGGGTTTTGAGTTTTTTATCCAGGTTTCCCGGATCCGCCTTGATTTGGCGCGCCAAGCTCTGAAGATACTCTTCGCGGTCCTCATTTGAAAAGAAGTAGGCCAGCAGTCGTCGTTCAAGGTCGGAGCGAAGGGTGAGCATAGTTGTTGTTAATATTTACTACAATTATAGTATATATCAACTATAATAGGCAAGGCAATTCAAAATGGAAAAATTGTGGTTGACTTTCCATTGCCGATCCGTAAAATGATCCCGTCGATGACAGCAGGCGCTGAGCCCGCATTGAGCGGAGCCGAAATGTAAGTCCTGCCGAGACAACAGCCAACACGGACTACCCGGTAGTCGATTGATCAGGTTTTGTTTGTCCGTCCCCCCAATCGCCTCTCGTAATAGACCTAGGTGGCTGTAAAAGTTCTGAGTTTAGGATCGTAATAGTCCTAAAAGTCGTAATAGTCTTAATAATCTTAATTATATGGCAGTTTCCAAGCAAAAGAAGGTCGAGCTCCTCGAGGAGCTGAACGACCTGTTCGCCCGCCAGAAGTCCGTGGTGTTCACGGAATACAAGGGCATCGGCGTGCATCCCATGCAGGATCTCCGCCGCAAGCTCCGCAAGGCGGATGCCGAGTGCAAGGTGGGCAAGAAGACCCTCATGCGCCTCGCGGCCAAGCAAAACGGCATCGCCGAGATCGGCGACGACATGATGTCCGGTCAGGTGGCCGCCACCTTTGTCTACAACGAGGGCTTCGAGGCCTTCAAGGCGCTTTACAATTTTTCAAAGGAGAACGACAAGCTCAAGATCTTGGGCGGGCTCATGAACAATCAGGCCGTCTCCGCGGACGTGATCCTGAAATACGCCATGATCCCCAGCAAGAACGAGCTCTTGGCCAAGATGCTGGGTTCCCTTATGTCGCCTTTGTCCGCCTTTGCCCGAATGCTCAATGGCATCAAGGAGAAAATGGAGGCCGGTGCCCCGAAGGTCGAGGCTCCAGTGGCCGCCGCGGCTCCCGCCGCCCCTGTTGCGGAAGCAGCCCCTGCGCCCGCCGCCGCGCCAGAAGCTCCGGCTCCCACCGATGCCCCTGCGGCTCCGGAAGCCCCCGCCGCCTAGTTTTATTAAGTTTTCAAGTCTTTAAGTCTTCATTTTATTAATCATTAATTTATAACACTATGTCAGACGAAGTCACATTGTCCGCTGGGGCACAAAAGATCCTCGACGAGGTCAAGAAGCTCAGCATCCTGGAACTTGCCGATTTGGTGAAGGCCATGGAAAAGGAATTTGGCGTTTCCGCCGCCGCCCCTGTGGCCGCCGCGGGTGCCGCCGGTGGTGCCGCCGCCGAGGTGAAGGACACCTTCTCGGTTGAGCTCACCGCCGCAGGCGCCCAAAAGATCAACGTCATCAAGGTGGTGCGCGAAATCACCGCTTTGGGCCTGAAGGAGGCCAAGGATTTGGTCGATGGCGCCCCCAAGATGGTCAAGGAGAACGTGAAGAAGGACGAAGCCGAGGACATCAAGAAGAAGCTCGAGGCCGCCGGCGCCACTGTCACGATCAAATAGCTTCTGGTGAAAAAACTTGAAACCCTGCTTTCCGTCCAACCGGAGGCAGGGTTTTTGTGTGCCCCTCACCCGCTCTTGGGCTCACCCTCCTTCGCTGAAGCTTCGGAGGGATTCTCG
>CAZURX010000016.1:0-12833 GCA_964623015.1 uncultured Candidatus Peribacteria bacterium | reverse complement strand
CCCAGGCATCTTTTGCCGGGACAAAAGGTGCCTGCCGGTCGCGGCGAGCGACATTTAAGGAGACATCTATGGAAATAGTTTTTTGTCGAAAGAAGGTTCTCCTTGGGATTAAGCTCCGTTCCAACAACCTATCAGCTTTGGAACTACGTACAACGGCCATAAGACGGGATTAGGGCAATCTTTTTCGCCTGAAATGCGGAATTGGCGACGCAAATCCAAATCTTTTTTGCCTACCACCCACTTTTAGCCTTGAAAATCAGAGGAAATTTTGGTATAATATTTAGATTTAATAAATTTGCCCTTGAGAGGCCAAAAAGATGAAGGTTTTAATGTTCGGGTGGGAGTTTCCACCCATCAACAGCGGGGGGTTGGGCGTCGCCTGCCAAGGGATCGTGGAGGGCCTGGTCGCCCATGGGCAGCAGGTGTATTTGGTTTTGCCCAAAGTCACCCCCTCGATGACCAGCATGAATTCCGATACCTTCCGCATCCTGTCCGCGCACGAGTCCGGGGGCGTGATCAAGACGATCGAGGTGCCCTCGGGGCTCTATTCGCCGTACACCAACGCCGAACATTACCAAAAATTCATCGAGGAGCTGACGGACAAGGACGCCAAGGCCCCCGAGAGCCTGTACGGCAAAAACCTGTTCGAGGAGGTCTACCGTTACGCCGCCCAAGCCTCCGCCTACGCCAAGAAGGTTCCTCACGATGTGATCCATTCCCACGATTGGCTCACGGCCGAGGCCGCCATCCAGGCCCAAAAGATCTCGGGCGAGCCCATGGTCATGCATGTGCACGCCACGGAATTCGACCGCAGCGGGGACAACGTGAACCAACGCGTGTACGACATGGAACGAAAGGGCATGCACCATGCGGACCGCATCATCGCCGTGAGCGAATTCACCAAAAAACTTTTAATGAAACATTATGGGGTGCAAGAGTGGAAAATCGATGTGGTGCACAACGCCGTGCAACCGAATTTTTCCACCTACCACAAATCGCACCACATCAACCACACAGACAAAGTGGTGCTGTTTCTCGGCCGTATGACCATGCAAAAAGGTCCCGACTATTTTCTGCAGATGGCCAAACGGGTGCTCGAGGTGGTCAAAAAAGTGAAATTCGTGATGGCGGGCGACGGGGACATGATGAAACAGGTGGTCGACATGGCCGTAAACCTCGGCATCGAACGAAATGTGCTGTTCGCCGGGTTCCTGAAAGGGAGCGAAATCGACCACGCCTACGCCTCGGCCGACCTGTATGTGATGCCGTCGGTCTCCGAGCCATTCGGGCTTACGCCACTGGAGGCTATCCGAAACGGCGCCCCCGTGCTGATTTCCAAGCAATCGGGGGTTTCCGAGGTGATCAAGAACGCCCTGCGCGTGGATTTTTGGGACATCGACGAGATGGCCAACCAAGTGGTGTCCGCCCTGCGCTACCCCGCCCTGCATGACACCCTAAGGGAACATGCCAAAAAGGAAGTGGACCGCATGAGCTGGCACAAGCAGGCGCAAAAAATCGTGGACACGTACCGGCTGGCGAGGAAGGAGCATAAACGCTAATCCAATCCGAATTGTGGCTAGGATGGTGGCTAGAATAGTAGCGACCACAATGCTAGCCACAACTCTAGCCACCATTCGAAAAAAGCCCTTAACCACAAAAAATTAACCAAAATAAACATGGCAAAGACGAGGAAAGAAAAGGCAGGCGTGGAGCAAAAGCATTTCAACAAAAATGTATGTTTCTATTTTGAGGTCCATCAACCCTACCGCCTCTCGAAGTGCAATGTGTTCGAGATCGGAAAGAAGGAAAATATTTTTCATGGCCCCGTGAACGCGGAGAACAAGAAGGTGTTCGAGAAGGTGGCGCACAAATGCTATCTGCCGACCAATAAACTGATGTTGGAATTGCTCAAAAAGCACCCCGAATTCCGGATCAGCTATTCGCTTTCAGGCGTATTTTTGGAGCAGTGCCTGGAATATGGACAGGTTGGCAAACAAGTCCTCGACTCCTTCAAAAAGATTTTCAAGACAGGGCAGGCCGAAATCTTGAGCGAGACGTATTACCATTCGCTTTCGTGGCTTTTTTCCAAGGAGGAATTCGCGGAGCAAATCCATCTTCACGATGACTTGGTCTACAAGCTGTTCCGCAAGCGCCCGCAGGTGTTCCGCAACACGGAGCTGATCTACAACAACGAGATCGCGGAGTTCATCCGCACCATGGGCTTTTCCGGCATTTTGGCCGAAGGATGGGATTATTACCTCCAGTGGAGGAGCCCCAATTTTTTGCATGAGCCAAAACGGGTGAATCTGCATTCGGAAGATTGGAAAATCGCCCAGCGAAACGCCATCAAGCTCCGCAAGCCGAAAGAGTTTGGACTCCTGTTAAAAAATTATCGATTATCGGACGACATCGCCTTCCGTTTCAGCAATAAAGGCTGGAAGGAGTACCCGCTGACCACGGACAAATACGCCGCCTGGCTCGATGCCATGGACGGCCAGACCATCAACTTGTTCATGGACTACGAGACGTTCGGCGAGCATCAATGGGAGGACACAGGCATTTTCGACTTTATGCGACACTTGCCCGAAGCCTGCTTAAGACGAAACATCGGATTCAAGACCCCCTCGGAAACGATCAAATCCCTAAAACCCGTTGGAGCTGTGGACGTTCCAAATTTGATGAGCTGGGCCGACATGGAGCGCGACCTTTCCGCCTGGATGAGCAACCAGCTTCAGCATTCCGCCCTGCGACGGATCATCGATCTGGAACATGAACTGAAGGCCAACAAGCATGTTTTGGACCCCAAAACCTACGCCGACCTGATGCACACGTGGCGGAAACTGCAGACCTCCGACCATTTCTATTACATGTGCACCAAATATTGGAGCGATGGCGACGTGCACGCCTACTTTTCGCCCTTCGAATCGCCCTATGACGCGTTTATCACTTACATGAACACGCTGACGGATTTTGAGTACAAACTGGCGGCGATTTTGCATCCGGAAACGACACCAACCCCAGAACCCGCCCTAATGCTTGCCGCCCGATGAAATTTATAATTTTTAGTTTTTAATTTTTAAACAATTTTTAATGAAATAATTTTCAATGATTAAACACGAATTTAGTTTAAAAATTAAAAATTTCAAATTAAAAAATAATTAGATATGCCCCGTTCGATCGTCACCGGCAACGGCAACCTTCTTGTGGCCATGGATCCCGAAAACATGATCCGCGACCTCTACTATCCTTATGTGGGAATGGAGGACCATGTGGCGTTCCAACACCTACACCGTATCGGCGTGTGGACCGACCAGCAGTTCAGCTGGCTGTACGACAAGGAATGGCAACACACCAGCCAATACATCGAGGACACGGTCGTCACGGATTCGCATGCCCGAAACGAACGCCTGAAATTGCAATTCAAATTCAACGATTTTGTGTATCCCATCGAAGACGTGTTTATTCGCAAAATCGTTGTCCACAACGACGCGGACCATGAACGCCACCTGAAACTGTTTTTTGCCCAGGATTTCCATTTATATGGGGACAAACAGCAGGACACCGCCTACTACGACCCCGAGCACAAGGCGATGGTGCATTACCGCAAACGCCGCTATTTTTGGATCAGCGGACTGACCAACATCAAAGAAGGAATTGATTCCTATACCACGGGAAAAAGCGAATACCGCGGAATGGAGGGAACCTGGAGGGACGCGGAGGACGGCCATTTGCAAGAAAATGCTATTGAACAGGGTTCCGTGGATTCAACAGTTGAATTCGATATTTCCGTTCGCCCCAAAGGGCAAACCACCCTTTATGTCTGGATTTGCGCGGGAAAGAATCTTGAGGAAGTGATTCGACAACACAAATTCATTTTAAATGAGAAGCCTGAAAAACTGCTGATCAACACCGTCAACTACTGGCAGAGTTGGGTCAACAAGGAAAAAGACCGTGTTGCGGCCATCCCCGAGGCCATGCAAAAAGCCTACAAGCAAAGCCTGCTCATCACGCGGACCCAAATCGACAACCGCGGGGCGATCATCGCGGCCAACGACTCGGACATCATGAAATTCAACAAGGACACCTACACCTACATGTGGCCGCGCGATGGTGCCTGGGTGAGCATCGCCTTGGACCATGCGGGATACGGGGAGATCAGCCAACGCTTTTTGGAGTTTTGCTCGGACGTGATGCCCGTGGAAGGCTATCTGATGCCGAAATACAACCCCGACCACTCGGTCGGCTCCAACTGGCATCCGTGGTTCAAAAACCACGAGAAACAGATGCCGATCCAGGAAGACGAGACCGCCAGCGTGACTTTTGCGCTCTACAACCACTTCAGGCAATTCCATGACATCGAGTTCATCCAAAGGATGTATCCGACGCTCATTTCCGAAGCGGGGAATTTCATGACCAAATACATCGATCCCCAGACGGACCTTCCCAGGGCCAGCTATGATTTATGGGAATATGATCGTGGCGTCTCGGCCTACACGTGTTCCGCGGTGTACGCGGGCCTGAACGCGGCCAGCAAGCTTTCCGAGACCCTTGGGCACTTCAACCACCAACGCAAATACGCCAAGGCGGCCGAACGACTAAAGGAGGTAATTCTGAAATACCTGTATGACAAAGAGAAGGGCCGATTCCTGAAAAAAATCACCGTAGACGAATCCACTGGCGAAATCACGAAGGACTACCTTATCGATGCCAGCCTGCACGGGCTATGGATGTTCGGCCTTTTGCCCCCCGACGACCCACGGATTGTCTCGACCATGAGCGCCGTGCATGAAGCGCTTAAGGTTCCGACCCATGTGGGAGGCCTAGCCCGCTATGAACGCGATGACTACCAGCGGGTCCATGGCAATTACTCGGGCATTCCTGGAAACCCCTGGATCATCACGACCCTGTGGCATGCCATGTGGCTTCTGGCCACCGCGAAAACAGAGGAGGACCTGAAACCAGTCGAGGATATTTTGAAATGGACCATCGGGCACATGAACAAAGCCGGCATTCTGCCCGAGCAACTGAGCCCCTTTAACGGGGAGCATCTTTCGGTGGCTCCGCTGACTTGGAGCCATGCGGTGTTCGTGGACACCATTTTGCAATACAACGAAAAACTGAAAAGTTTTGCAACCCCGTCCCCTACTCCTACCGTCGTTCCCGAGGTCGCGCCTGTGTCGGAACCGATTGCTGATTGAAAACTATTTTGATTTCGAATAGTGGCTAGAATAGTGGCTTGAGTGGTGGAAACTCAAATTTCGCCACGATTTTAGCCGCTATCCCGACCGCTATCCTGGCCACTATTTGGTTTTTCGAGATCCGCGGCCAAAGACTTTTCCAACACCTTCATCTCGCGCCAATTGAGCTCGCGGTCCTCTTTGGTTTTGCCAGTGGAGAAACTGATTTTATCCGTCTCCGAATTGACCCCTTGGAGCTCATTGAACCCTTTCCGCCCCGTCTTGTCGCCGAGAATCACATTCACGATTCGGGCCTTCTTTTCCTTGCCTGCCCCGTGGCTCAATTCGGTTGCGACAAAGGTGCCTTTGGCGTTGATGGTTGTCGCCCGCACTCCCCCTTTCGGGTCACTGGACTTTATTTCCTGCCGAACCACTTTTTCGGCCGAGGGGCCACCGACCTTCGACCCCCTTCCATCCTCCACCTTTTCCATTGCCCCTTTCCGCGCAGGATCCAACGGAGCCTTTTGCTCCGCGTTTGCGACCCCCTGTTTCACACGGGCCTCTGCAATGTTCTGCTGAAAGGTCTTAAAATCCTCCGCCCGCCTGCCTGAGATATAATATTTCAACCGACCCAACAGCGTCCTTTTCTCCTCGTGGGTGGATTCCCTTTGGGCATTTTCGATGGACTGCCGAACACGGGCATTCTTGATTTCGGACAAAATTTTTACCTGAATCGTTTCGCGATCCCGAACCACTCCCTTGCCTTCCCCTTTCTGTTTGGCAACTCGATCGAGGGCGGCTTTGACCTCCTCCAGCCCACTGGACGGATCGTTGAAAATTTTATCCACCTGATCACGTCCGTTTCGATCCTGGATCGAGTTGATCTGTCGACGCAAATTCTGGTGGGGCTCGACGACCCTTTCAAGCTCCGAGCATTTCCGACGCTTGCCCATTAAGGACTCTTTGGAAAAGGAGACCTCAAACTCATCCCTCATTCTGGAGTTGAGAATTCTCTCCCTCCCCAAACGATCCAAACGCCTTTTATAATCCTGCCCCACAAGCATTTCCTCCTGGGAACGAATTTTTTCAAACTCCTTTTTCAGCTCTGGCCAATCCAATGCCTCGCGCGCCTTTATCATCTTTCTAAAAGCAGGGGCATCTAGAGTATTCCGTACCTCGGCCCACCATTGGCGGTAGGGCATCAGGGCTTGGCCGATCGATTCGGCCTCTTTCTTTTTTTGGCTGAATTCCGCCTTATTCCACTGCGCCAACAATCGCCTCAGGATCGGCAGTCCAATGATCCCCTCCTTGTGCGCGGCCTCCAACTGGGCCTGAACCCCTTTTCGCATCTTGGCTACTTCGGGGGAAGACTTTTTCTTGCCCACAATGGGTTTGCCCAGGGCCTTTCGGACCTTTTCCAAAAACGCCCTTCTCGCCTTGAGCGGCATCTCCAAAAACGCCCTTAGATCGGGCACCGCAATGGCCTCCTTCCCCTTTTGCTGGATCCCCCCGTTGTAGAAGCGGGGGTCGGTTTGGATACGGTCATAGGTTTCCCGATCCCTTTGGAATTGGCCAAGCTCCTCCTCGACCGATTGCATGATTTTCCCCTCTCTCATTTTTCCCACAAAATCCCCCTTGGCCATCAACTTTTCGAGTAAGCTGTTGTGATCCGACGATGAGAGGATTTGGCTCCTCACCCCCTGTTCAAGCTTCCCCTGCACCTCATCAAGAGCCCCTTTCGCCATTCCAAGACTTTCCTCGATCCATTTGCAATATTTTTTCAAATTTTCCGGGTCGGAGTCGTTTTCCGCCCCCTGCCGATATTGTTCGATCGTTTTTTTTGTGGCAAATTTTCTTGCCTCGAAAACATCCAAAAGTCCGTGAATTCGATTTCGGATTTTTTGCGTCTCGGGATCATGTTCGGGACTGGACGAAAAATCGACTGGATTCAATTTTTCCGTTTTCCTGAAATGATCCCCTGTGTTGTCCTTTTCCAATGGATCCATGCGCTTTGTGATTGGACGGTTATAAGACTTTGGATTTCCATTATACTCCTTTGCTTTTATAATTCCGATAATACGCCGTTCCATTTTCCGTAGTAATACTACGAAGGATGAATTGGAATTATTTAGGCGAAGGTGTATATACCAAAAACCCGAAGGCTATCCTCAATTGCGGATTGCCTTCGGGTTAAAATTCATCAGCGACTATTTCGCCAACTCCTCGTCGATCACCGTCTTAAAGGCGGCAAACGGCTGTGCGCCGGAAATCATACGGCCGTTGATAAAGAAAGCCGGCGTGCCGGAAACACCGAAGGATTGGCCATCTTTCATGTCCGCGTCCACCTGCTTCTCATATTTCTTGGTGTCGAGACAATCGTTGAACTGGCTTGTCTTAAGCCCCAGCTCGCCCGCCCATTTTTTCAGGTTCTCGACACTGAGATTCTGCTGGTCTCCGTAGATCTTGTCATGCATCTTGAAGAACATTTCATCCCCGCCCTGCTCACGTGCGCATTCGGTCGCGATGGCCGCAGGTTTGGCGTTCTGATGAAAGCCCAACGGGAAATGGCGGAAGGCCAGCTTGACCTTGCCCTTGTTCACATAGTCGGACATGATCTGCGGCATGGTGTTCAGGACGAAACGGCTGCAAAAAGGACATTCGAAATCGGAGAACTCCAATATGGTGACTGGGGCATTCTTGTCGCCTAGGATGGCGGCATTGCCCACACTGACCTCGACCGGTTCGGAGGGGGCTTGGGGGGCGCCGTTCTGCTCGGCCTGCTTTTTGGCAATAAAATCATTGATTCCCTTTTCTACCTTGGCAGAGAATTCTTTTTCGCCCAAGTCGACCTTGTAAGATTTAAAAAGGGCAAAACCCCCCAAAGCGAGAGCGGCCACAGCGACAATGAGGGTGACTGCCCCCATTCGGCTACAGCATTTTGGATGCGCTGGATGTGTGATCATAATTTTAGAATTAAAAAATAGTTTCCGTGGCTTTCATGTTAAACGCCCCACCCACCAAAGATCAAGCGATTCGATCACTTTTAACAAAAAAATGGCAACTCCTTGATGGAAAAAGCGTATAATGGCAATAGACCGTAACCAAACACCCTATGACCAAAGAATCCCCCAAGCCCTCTCCCGAAAAAATGAGAAAAAAACTGTCCCCCAAGGAGATCAAGCGGATCGAGGACGGCGTGAAGCGCGCGGAAAGGCTCGCGGACCTTTTGGACGACAAATATCTGGACCCCCTCATCGGCCTGTGGGAAGGCGCAGGGGATGCGGCCACGGCGCTGGCCGGCCTGTATATTGTGTATGAAGCGCAAAGGGCTGGCGTGTCCAATTGGGAGCTGGCCAAGATGGTCGGACGACAAGGTTACGATTTTTTGCTCGGCGACCTCCCCATCGCGGGCGACATTTTCGACTTCTTCTACAAGAGCAACAAAAAGAATGCCGAGGTCCTGCGCAAGCACTTCGAAGACATCAGCGTCGGCGTGGATATGACCAATGAAATGGAACAGGATCTGGTTGCGCGCGACAGAACGAGAGAGAGGAAGGACCTGAAAGGGCTGAAGGGGGAAATTCGACGATAAAAATCCGAATGGTGGCTAGCCCCGAACTGGATTCAGGGGTGGCTAGCATTGTGGCGGCGAAAGAGTTTCCACTATTCTAGCCACAACTCAAGCCACCATTCGATTTCCATATTAAAAATCAATTCCCCTGATCGCCTTCTTGGTTTTTTTGTAGTGGTGTCTGACCTCTTCGACTTCCGAAACCATGTCGGCTTTTTCGACGAGCCACACGGGGGCGTTCCGACCCGTGAGGAGCAAGTGGGTCTCCGCGGGGCAGTCGTTGACCAGTTTTTGGACATCGGATTCTTGGATGAGGCCGACATTCATCGCATTGATCAATTCGTCTGCGACGATGAGGAAATAGCCTTGCCCCAAAAGTTCGCGGACCTTGGCGAGGGCCTTTTCGGCTTCCTCTCTATCGCCTGGACCATTTTCAAAACGGAAGGTCTGCTTGGCCTCATTAAAACGCTCCAAACCAAACGCAAACACTTCCATTTTCGGTTGCATCAAATCGAAAACATTTCGTTCACCATAATGGCTTCCGCCCTTGTCGAAAAAAACCACTGAAACCCTTTTGCCCCAGCCCAAGCCACGAACCGCGGTTCCGATGGCGGACGTGGTTTTTCCCTTGCCGTTTCCTGTGAGGACCAAAATCATATGCGCTTCTGATTAATCAACACCAAACCAATTATACCCCCCGGCGAGCCTTCAGCCCCACAAAAATCCCAAATCCGAAACCCTAAAATCCAAACAGAGCCTAAACACTCCAAATTCCAGAGCGCAAACCAGCCAAACAAAAACAAATCATTCCCACATATATGCTAGATGCAAGTTTTATAGTTTTATGTTTGTGCTTTAGACTTTGGACTCTGAATCCTGGATTTTGTTTAGATTCTAAAGCCTGGGATTTTAGGATTTTGAACCATTTTACCCATGCGTAAAATAAAAATAAAGAAATCTGACAATCACTATATATAGTAGGGTCTTCATAATCCTGATACCATATCTAGGGGTCGTCAAGAATTTTTGCTTGACCCCATTGGGGTCCTAAATTAGCATGGACCATGTTAAACAAAAATAAATTTTCTGGGAATATCTTGCTTCCCCGCGACCTCCTCATTAAAATGCTAATTCCGTATCTATCTACGGAGAAAGAGCGTTAGTATGGGTGTTCTTTGATCAGCCCACTTAGCTTGTTTTTGCGCCGAAAAAAATTTATCTCTTTACGCCGAACAAAATGCAAAATAAAGGCCTCAAGATCAACCGCTTTTTCACCCAAAAAGGAATTAGCCCCCTCGACACCATTGCCACCGAAAAACGGAGTTGCCGCATCACGCGGACCGACGGATCGGTGGTTTTTGAAAAAAGGGATTTCGAGGTTCCGAAAAGTTGGTCCCAAAACGCAAGCGACATCTTGATCTCCAAATATGCCCGCAAGGCCGGGGTGCCCCAAAAGGATAAAAACGGAAAGGCACTCAAGGATGCGCAGGGAAATCCTGTGTTGGGCTCCGAGAACAGCATCAAACAAGTCGTCGGCCGCCTTTCCAAGACCTGGAGGCATTGGGCCGAGCAGTACGGCTATTTTGACAGCAAAGATTCCGCGGACACTTATGAGGCCGAGATGAACCATATGCTCATCCACCAGATGGCCGCGCCAAATTCCCCCCAATGGTTCAACACGGGCCTTCAACTCGCCTACGGTATCAACGGTCCGGCCCAAGGCCATTTTTACGCCGACCCCAAAACGGGCGAAATCCGCAAATCCGAGGATTCCTACACCCACCCCCAACCCCACGCCTGCTTTATCCAATCCATCAAGGACGACATGGTGGGAGAGGGCGGCATCATGGATCTTTGGATCCGCGAGGCGCGCCTGTTCAAGTACGGATCCGGCACGGGCACCAATTTTTCCAATCTTCGCGGCAAGGGCGAGTCTCTTTCGGGTGGCGGGCAATCTTCGGGGCTTATGTCATTCCTTAAAATCGGAGACCGCGCGGCGGGCGCCATCAAATCGGGTGGCACCACGCGTCGAGCCGCCAAGATGGTCTGCCTGGACATCGACCATCCCGAAATCGAGTCGTTCATCAGCTGGAAAGTGGAAGAGGAAAAGAAGGTCGCCGCACTCATCGCCGCAGGGTACGACAGCGATTTCAACGGCGAGGCCTATGCAACTGTCTCTGGACAAAATTCGAATAATTCGGTTCGCCTGACGAATGATTTTCTACGCTCCGTTAAGAACGATGGCGAATTCAACCTGATCCGCCGCTTGGACCGAAAGCCCTTCAAAACCGTGAAGGCGCGCGATTTATGGAACAAGCTGGGCTTCGCGGCCTGGGCCTGCGCCGACCCTGGCGTCCAGTTCGACACCACCATCAACGAATGGCACACCTGCCCCAAAGACGGCCGCATCAATGCCAGCAATCCTTGCAGCGAATACATGTTCCTGGACGACACCGCCTGCAACCTGGCCTCGTTCAACCTCATGAAATTCTTCAATGCGGAAACCGGAAAGATCGACATCAAGGCCTACAAGCACGCCATCCGCCTGTGGACGATGACATTGGAGATCAGCGTACTCATGGCCCAGTATCCCAGCTACGAGATCGCCAAGCGCAGCTACCAATACCGCACCTTGGGCTTGGGTTATGCCAACTTGGGCACGGTGCTTATGTGCCTGGGTCTGCCGTACGACAGCGACGAAGGCCGCGCCATCGCCGGAGCCCTTTCCGCCATCATGACGGGCACTTCGTACGAAACCTCGGCCGAAATGGCCAAGCACCTGGGCGCCTTCGATCGCTTCGAGGCCAACCGCGACGACATGCTCCGCGTGATCGCCAACCATCGCCGCGCGGCCTACGACCAACATGATTACGAAAAGCTTGAGACTCATCCCGTTGGGCTCAACCAGACCACCACCCCCGACTACCTCCTCAAGGCCTCGCACGACTCATGGGACAATGCCCTGGAGAAAGGCCAAAAATACGGCTACCGAAACGCCCAAGTGAGCGTCATCGCACCCACGGGAACCATCGGTTTGCTCATGGATTGCGACACCACGGGTGTGGAGCCCGACTTCGCGGTGGTCAAATTCAAGAAATTGGCGGGAGGCGGCTACATGAAGATCGTGAACCAATCCGTGCCCACCGCCCTCAAAAAATTGGGCTACACCGAAAACCAGGCCGGAGACATCCTCCAATACATCATCGGACACGGATCCTTGGTTGAGGCACCCTGGATCAATTGGAAGACCCTGAAGAAAAAAGGCTTCACCGAGGATGACTTAATCCATGTCGAAAAAGCGCTCGGAACCGCGTTCGACGTGAACATGGCCTTCAACAAACATGTGCTCGGCGATGAATGCCTCGAGGAACGCCTCAGCGTGACCCCAGAAGTTTTCAACGTCCCCGGCTTCAATCTGCTCAAGTACCTGGGCTTCACCGCCAAGGAGATCGAGGAAGCCAACGAATACGTGTGCGGCACCATGACCATCGAGGGCGCCCCCCATATCAAGGCGGAGCACCTGCCTGTGTTCGACTGCGCCAACCGTTGCGGGACCAAGGGAAAACGTTTTATCCATTACACTGGCCACATCAAAATGATGGCCGCAGTACAACCCTTCATTTCCGGCGCCATCTCCAAGACCATCAACATGCCGCACGAGGTGAAAGAGGCGGACGTGCTGGACGCCTACGAGCAAAGCTGGAAGTCCTGCCTCAAGGCCAACGCCATCTACCGCGACGGATGCAAGCTTTCGCAACCGCTCAACACCTCTTCGAAAAAGAAGGAGGATGCGGAGACCAAAGTCGAAATCAAGGAAGTCGAAATCACCAAGCGCGCCCTGCGCCGCAAACTCAGCGCCGAGCGCCAATCCATCACCCACAAATTCGCGATCGCGGGACACGAAGGCTACTTCACGGTTGGCTTGTACGATGACGGCACCCCAGGCGAAATTTTCATCAAGATGTCCAAGGCGGGCTCCACACTGGGCGGCCTCGTGCAGGCCTACTGCCGCGCCTTCAGTCTCGCCCTGCAGTTCGGCCTGCCGCTGCACGAAGCGGTGAACCGTTTCAAGGGCATGCGCTTCG
>CAZURX010000015.1:0-13749 GCA_964623015.1 uncultured Candidatus Peribacteria bacterium | reverse complement strand
GCTGTCCGCCACCGTGATCTGCCGGCCAAAAGGGTCCTTGCTGGCGTAGATGGTGCCTTTTTTCCCTTCAAGGTCGGTGTTGAAATACCCCTCGATGCCATATTGCCCGAAGCCGTCGTTGTTCAAGAAGCCGACGATGTGCGCCGCCAACGACCCTTCGGGGTAATAGCGCCAGTGCTCGGGGATCAGCACGACGCCCTTGAGGTCCAGGTCTTCGATCTTGCGGGAAATTTCGGGCTCCAGGCGGTTTTTGAGGCGGACATATCTCACTTTGCGGCGCGCAAGCGCCGCCTCGAGCTTGTCCGTGGGCTCGCCCAGAATTTTTGAAAGGATCTTGGCCACCCCCTTTACGCCGGTCTCGGGGATCAGGGTCGGATCCGCGGTGACCATGAATCGGGCCGTGTCCACGAAAACGCCCGGCAAATGCTCGTTCACGATGTCGGACATCAGGTTGGGTTCCGCGTCGTTTTTGAGGATCACGTAATCGACTTCCGATTTCGAGATCTTCCGGAGGATGCGCGCCGCGACCTCGTCGATCATCTGGGCGTAGGTTTTGTGGGGAAGCTCGCTCGTCTTCACTTGGACGGGCTGGCTCGTGTTGCCATTGATCGCCCAAGGGGTGTCAAGGGTGGTCAGGGTGTTTTCGTCCGGTTTTTGCTCCACTTCGTAAGGGCAGTCCTCGGGGGTGGCGACGCAGAAGTCGTATTCCTTTCTCGTGAAGAGCAGCGGGGCCAGCTTCTTGGCGATGAGCACTTTGTCCTCCGCGATCATGGGGTCCACATACACGAGGTCGAGGGTGGTGTTGGTAGCTAGTTTGGAAAGCTCGCCCGAATGGGTGTCCCGCACCAGAATTTCGCCGCGTTTGGCCGGCAGGGTGATGGAACCGAAATGCTGGGACTGGGCGATCGCCGAATATTCCGCGCCTTTGATGATCTGAAGCTGGAAAAGCCGGAAAAGGAGAATGATGAAAAGGAGGCTCGTGAATCCGATCAGCAAAAAAAACCGAAGGCCTTGGTTGGTTCCGGATCGGGGCAGGGGACGATAGGTGGAAGACGAGATTCTCAAGTTTTGATTCGAATAGTGGCTGGAATAATGGCTGGAATAGTGGGGAAAAAACTCGGCCACAATACTGGCCACAATTCTGTCCACGATTCTCGCCACAATGCGGTTTTGTTTTGGCTTTCTGATTTTAGCGAAGGTGGCGTTGTTTCAGCAACCATTTTATCAAATGGATAGAATGGGTTGTTTGGGATCGGGCAACCCCCTCACCCGCTCTTGGGCTCCCCTGCACCAGGCGCTTCGCTTCGGTACAGGGTTCTCGCCCAAGAGGTCCCTCTCCCAACATTGGGAGAGGGCCGACTCCGCGACCCCGAGCCTGCCGAGGGTCGAGCGGAGACGGGGTGAGGGGGCCGCTAAAAGCTCCACAAACCTTGTTTTAAGAGATGGAAAATGGTATAATATTAAGATTTATAACCCAACCATTATGAAACTCCGCATCGGCGTCATGGGCTCCTCGCAAGGCCCCATCATCGAAAACCAGGAAAATATCGCCAAGTCCATCGAAATTGGCAACTTGATCGCCAAGGCCGGATGTATTTTGGTCAATGGCGCTTGCCCGGGACTCCCGGACGAGGCGGCGTTTGGCGCCCACAAGGCCGGCGGTTTCGTGCTGGGCATTTCCCCGGCGTTCAGCGAGAAGGAGCACATGGAAACCTACAAATCCCCGATCGAGTACTACGATGCCATTCTCTACACGGCCCAGGGGTTGATGGATCGGGATATCATCAATATTCGTTCCAGCGACGCGGTGATTTTGCTCGGAGGCGGAATCGGGACCCTGAACGAGTTCACCGTGGCTTATGACGAGGGCAAGGTGGTTGGCGTTCTGAAAGGGAGCGGTGGCGTATCCGACCATATTCCCGAGATCGTCGAGATCTGCAAGCGCGAGATGACCGACAACGTGATCATCGAAAGCGACCCCAAGGTGTTGGTCGCGAAGGTCCTCGAGGCGGTCAAGTCTCATCCAAGCCCAACGGTACAGGACGAGCGCGTGGTCACGGCTGAGGGGAAAATCTACAAAAAATCATAGTAGATTTCAGATTACTGTTTTGAGATTTCAGATTCTATTTGAGATTTATGAATTCCACATTTTTGATTCAATTCAAGATTCAAAATTTTTATATTTAACATTGGAATCAGAAATCAGAAATCCGAAATGTAATTGGCTTGTGTTTTTTTTGGGGGTTGCTGTTATAATGAATAGGTAAACAAATATCCACTAATAAAAATACATTATGCCCAGCAAGAAATGTATCGGCCTATTTTCCGCATTGTTCGTCGTAGTCTTCGCGGCCATTTTGGTAGGCTCCTATTTTTATTACTATGGAGGATTCTTGGGAACCAAGCCCCCCGTCCAGGCGCAGGAAGTGGGTGATGCTAATTTGCTCAATAGGTTTGATAAGCCCGACCTTAGCGTCGCGAGTCTGAAATCTAAAATCAATAAAACTATTAATACCAACGGCTACGCCTACAACCGCGATGGTTCGGTGGATTGGGATGTTTTCGTGGAGCCGGGTTTTTCCGAAAGCTCCATCACAGAGGCGGGGGGAAAAATTAAAATGAAATGGCCCGAAGGAAAGATAATCACCGTTTCCAGCGCCAAGCTCAACTTCGGAGATGTAATCGTGACAAAGCCGTTTGTGAAAGGTGCGGTTCCAAATAGTATGCCCAAAAAAGATAATATACAGGCGCACATAGACTCGGCAGCCCAAAAAGCATCTTCTTCGTATGGAAACTCCGGTGTCACATATGCGGATGGGGTAATGGCCAACGGCCCTGATGTGTACAAGGAAAACGGCCAGTGGTGGCTTTACGCGGTCGGCGCGGCTGAGCCTGTCGCCTCCACCGAGACCGTGAGCGGATGGACGCCCCAGTGGAAGCTGGACTACGAGGGGGAGGGGGTGACCGTGGGCATAGCCGATACTGGAATTCCCTCACAGCTTTGCGAGCCTGTGGAGGTGTTGGCGGACGCCAATTATGGGATGGACTTCTTTTGCTCCTTCTTTGGTCTTCCGGCCGCCGGAGACCAGTGCTACATTCCAGGGGCCGGTCAGTCGGTGGATCTGTGTGTCACCAATGAGGAGGCCGGTTTCAATTTCAGCAAGAGGATCATCGACGGGGTAACGTATTGTGTTTTGCCCGACTTTTCCAATCAGTCCCTGCAGGCCCTCGTCTACAATTTTTTTGGTATCGATATATATGACCAGTCGAGTGGCTATGAAGCCTTTTTTGTTCCCCACAAGCTGCACCCGGAGTTCGACTGGTTTGTTCCTGGGGACGGTGGCGTGCTACCCGTGTTTCAATCAAGGGGGTCGTATGCGGATTACTACCGCAACAGGTATTTCAAGAATTTCATCCCCGGAGGATTTGTGGCATTGAATCAATTACTGGATGAAAATCGAATACCCCTTAGATTCACGATGGCCGAAGGCTATGCGGAAAGCATCCAGGATGGCGCCCCCGGTGAATGTCCCACATGGGATCCCCGCCTTCCGGATCCAGACAGCCTGGCCTGGAAACCCTATTCATACACTCTTGGTGACCAACCCATCGATAAGGAGGGGTGGTCCCGTGTGGAAGGGGCTAACGGCTACGACAGCCAGGGCGAGCTTAGGGTAATTGTATCGGATAATACGGGATTTGATAATTTCGATATGCATAGTGGTCATGGTACAATGGTCGCAGGAATCATCGGGGCTCGGCACAAGATGGGCGAGGGCGAGGAATACATGGGGGCTATGCGCGGCCTTGCGCCCAAGGCAAAAATCATCGCTTATCCGCAAATGGGCGGCGGCCTGTTCGGGCGCCTGAATGCCTGGAGGCGCGCTGAGGACGACGGGGTTAGGGTTCTGAGCAACTCATTTTACGGATATTATTATGGTTGGGAACTGGAAGAGGTAAAGAAATTGTTTACAAAGTGGAAGTTGGGTGGATCGGATATGGAGTATCAACTCCAGCTTGTTTTTTTAGGGTTGGATGAGGCTCTCAAAAAAATGGGGCCGGATATCTTGATCTTGAATGCGGCTGGCAACTTTGCGTGGATCCTGGAAAAGGATATCCCAAAAAATGCTGTATTTGTAAATTGGTCGGGCGTAATGGAAAAATTTCTTACCCTCATTCAATCGTTCGCAGGCCGCAATAGCCTGATCGTCGGCGGAACGGCCCCGCGTGACTACGACTGGAGAGGCAGTATTCCCGAGTGGATGCCCAATGCTTCAGGCGAAGCTGAAAAGAACCTGGATAGGCCGATGGCGTGGATTGATTTCGGAAATGCCATATACGGGGGGACGGGCTACGGAAGCCTGATCGATGTGGTGGCGCCTGGTGGAAGTTTCGACACAAGGCCTTGCGAGGCCGAGCAGACCGGTCAGGAGGGTTGTTATTTCAAAATGCTCCTTAACAATGGCGTTTATACCACTAACAATGGGTCATTTTGGAATTCTGGCCTTCATGATTGGGTCAGTGGCACCAGCTTTTCGACGCCCATCGCCGCAGGCGTGGCTGCCTTGGCGGCCGACGCCTACAAGGATGCGCATGGCGTATGGCCCACGGCGGCCCAGCTGAAAAATATTGTCATGCGAAGCGCGGATGACAAGGTGGGTCCCAGTGTGGATGAGGTGGTGATCAACACATACAGTGCTAGGCCAGAAGCGCCCATGGAAAATTATTCACTGGAGACACTGGCGGTTGATAAGCCCGGCGAAGACGATTGGATGGGCGCAGGCCGCGTGAACGCCTACAAGGCCATTCAGGATGCGCTGAAGAATAAGGACTAGCGCAAGAAGTCCAAAAAGGATAAATAGAGTGGAGAAAAAAGCCCTCTCCTAAATCAGGGAGGGGGCTTTTGGCATAGTGGTGTCCTTCCGTGGGCTGGTGGCCAACTCCGACACCAACGTCTACAGGGAATCCTAATTAAAGTCTCGAGTCTCAAGTGGTATTTTTATTTGCAAGCATTCATTTGAGACTTGAGACTCGCGCTTGAGACTTTTTTTGCTTGCGCCTGGCCAGTCGGTCTGATAGTATTCCGCTGCGAACCTTTTTTAAATATGTTTATATGCAAGTCGTAATTCAATATTTCAGGGACAGCATCGCGGAGTTCAACAACATCACGTGGCCCACGCGAAAGCAGGCGGTCCGCATTTCGGTTGTTGTCTTGGCGTTCATGGTGGCCTCGGCCGCCGTGCTGGGCGCGCTCGACCAGCTTTTATCCATGGGCTACAAGGCTTTGATGACAATCCATCTATAAGAATTTTCTATGGCTAAACAAGCGAAGGGCACAGGGCGTAATTGGTACGTCTTGCACACCTATTCCGGATATGAGGACGCGGTCGAGAAAGCTTTGCGGCAACGCATCGACGCCTTCAACATGCAGGATTTCATTTTCGACGTGAAGGTTCCCAAGGAGACCCAAATCGCCATCAAGCGTGGCGAGCCCGTGCAGGAGAAAAAGCGTATTTTCCCCGGCTATGTCATGGTCGATATGATCGTGACCGACTACTCCTGGTATGTGGTCCGCAACACGCCCAATGTCACGGGATTCGTGGGTTCCGGCAATATTCCGGTCCCCGTCACGCCCGAGGAATTCGGCATCATCGAGAAGCGCACCGGCCTCGAGCAGCCCAAGTTCAAGATCGACTTCCGCGTGGGCGAGCACGTGGGCATCATGAGCGGCCCGTTTGCCAACTACGATGGCATCATCGACAAGATCGACCCTGAGAAAGGCAAGGTGAAGGTGCTAGTTTCCATTTTCGACCGCGAAACGCCTGTGGAGCTCGATTTCACCCAAATCAAGAAGAAATAAGCGATGAATAAACCCCAAATCGCCATTGGGATCGTGGTGGTCTTGGCCGCGTTCGCGGCCGCCGATTTCTATCTCAATAACCTGGGCAGGAATCTTAACTTTGATTCCAGGGTCGAAGAGCCTGTGGCCACGGATCAGGCCGTTCCGCCTGTGGTCATCCCGTCAGTCTTCAAGATCGGGGATGCGGTGCAGGGCTTCAAGGTGATGAGCCAGGTGCTGGTCAGTCAGGTGTTCGACAAGGTGGATCTGGGGGGCGTCAAGAACATCCGGGTGGTGAAGACGCAAATGGAGAAGGCGTTCGCGCCCGTGCCTGTGCCGGCCGAGGCATCGCCCGTTGAAGTGGGCGAGGAGCCCGCGGACGCGCCAGTCGCCAAAGTCTCGAATGCCGAGCCGCTCACCCTTTACGAGATCGTGGGTCCCAAGGACCAGGGCGCGCTCACTTACCTCGCCATCAAGCTTCAGTTTGTCGCCCAGATCAACGCGACCACCGAGACCATCAACGAGGATTCGAAATATGGCGACAACAGTTTCTTTTACAACGATTTGAACCTGAAAAGCAGCGCCTTCCTCCTGACGCAGATCAGGGACACCCTGTACGGATTCCAATACAATAAGAACAATCCCGAAACTTACGAATCCGTGAAGGGGATGATCGAGCAATTGACACAAAAGCCTTAATTCTATAAAGTCCAATAACCTTTAACCTTTACTCCCGTGGCCAAGAAAGTCCAACAAATCATCAAATTGCAGATTCCCGCCGGTCGTGCGAACCCGGCACCGCCAGTCGGTCCCGCCTTGGGCCAGCATGGCGTGAACATCCAGGATTTCTGCGGAAAGTTCAATGAGCGCACGCGTGAGCTGGGCGACACCATTGTCCCGGTCGTGATCACCGTCTACGAGGATCGCAGTTTCACCTTCATCACCAAGACGGCCCCCGCCTCCGAACTGATCAAGAAGGCCATCAACCTGAAATCCGGCAGCAAGGTGCCCCATAAGGATAAGGTGGGCGTGTTGCCCAAGGCCAAGCTCCAGGAGATCGCCGAGAAGAAGATGACCGACCTGAACGCCAACGACGTCGAGGGCGCCATGAAGATCATTGCGGGAACCGCCCGTTCAATGGGTGTCACCATCGGCGACTAATTCCCCAATGACCAATTCCCAATGACACAATGACCAATCTTGGGAAAATTCAATCATTGGTCATTGGTCATTGATCATTGCGTCATTGGTCATTGTAAATAATAATAATTTAGTGGGAGGCTTCGAAAGCCGACAACGTTCCTGAGATTCATCGAGGGGCGCACCACGCAACACACAATTTTATGGCACACGGTAAAAAATACAAGAATGCCGCGGAACAGCTGAAGGCAAAGCTTTTTTATGGCTTGGACGAGGCGGTGGCCCTTTTGAAGAAGACCTCCGTCACCAAGTTCAACGGCACGGCCGAAATCCATTTGAACCTGAACATCGATCCCACCCAGGCCGACCAGACCATGCGAACCACGGTCGCCTTGCCCCATGGCACAGGCAAGAAATTGAGGATTGCCGCCATTGTCGCGGACGACAAGGTGAAGGCCGCGTTGGACGCGGGCGCCACCGCCGCGGGCATGGAGGAGCTGCTGGCGGAGTTCGAGAAGGGCAAGATCGACTACGACGTGATCGTCGCCACCCCGGACATGATGAAGAATCTTGCCAAGGTGGCCAAGACCTTGGGGCAAAAAGGCATGATGCCAAACCCCAAGTCCGGCACAGTTTCCCCCGACATCGTCAAAACCATCCAGGAGTTGACCAAGGGTCGCGTCGAAATCCGCAACGACAAGGAGGGGAATATCCACGCCATTTTCGGCAAGGTCTCGTTCAAGGAAGAGGAGTTGCTCAACAACCTCAAGGCCTTCTTGGTCGCCATCCGCGACGGCAAGCCCAGTGGCGTGAAGGGAACCTACATCAACTCCATCACCCTCAATTCCACCATGGGCCCCGGCATCAAGCTGGACGCCAAGACGGTGATGAGCGAATTGCCTAAGTAAATTCTAATAGAGGACCGATTGAGGACCCGTCGAGGACCTGATTGTTAAGAACTTGATAACTTACAATTAGGTCCTCTATTAGGTCCTCCATCAGGTCCTCCATCAGGTCCTCAATGAGATTTGGTTATGAAAGTTAAGATCAAAAGAATCGACAAGTCCCTTCCGCTTCCCGTCTACGAGACTTCGGGGGCGGTGGGATTTGATCTGCTCGCACGAACGGATGTGACCATTCATCCGAGGGGTATCGAATTGATCCCCGCGAATGTGATTGTGCAGGTCCCCAAGGGGTATGCCCTGATTTTGGCGTCCCGAAGCTCCACGCCCCGCAAGCACGGCCTCACCAAGCCCCATGGCATCGGCGTGGTCGACCAGGATTACTGCGGTGACGAGGACGAGATCAAGATTCAGGTCATGAATTTCACCGAAAAACCCGTCGTCATCGCACGGGGCACCAAGATCGCCCAGGGAATTTTCGTGAAAGTGGCCAAGCCAAGCTTCAAAGAGGTGGATCAGATATCGAAGAAGAGCAGGGGTGGATTTGGTAGTACGGGGTAGTTAGGATCGTCAATCACCGCGAAGCGGGATCCCGCCTTGCGGGAAAGGAGCCGCGGCGGATTCGGCAGCACGGACAAACGGTAAAAACAATTATGCGATTTATCGTACATTCAAACGTTCTTCTTACAGACGAACTGGGTCGAATCCTTTTTGTTAAGGAAAAGAAAGGACTGTCAAAAGGCAGGTTGAACCTGCCCGGCGGACATTTGGAGCTGGGCGAAAGCTTGGTCGAGTGCGCAAAACGAGAAGCGAGGGAGGAAGTGGGTGTGAGGGTGGAAATCACACATCTGATCGGCGTTTACGCAAAGGTCGACGCGGACCATAAAATCGGATTTGTTTTCGCGGGCAAGATCATCTGTGGAGAGCCAAAGGCGAACAAGGCCGATGTTGAAAGTTGTGGGTGGTACGCCGCCAAAGAGTTGGACAAAATGCCGGATGGGTCGATCGTGAACCCGAGAAAAAATAGGGATGCGATCGCTAAGTTTCAAAGGGGCGAAATTTGTTCATTGGGGACGCTTGAGGAATGGGTCTTTCAAAACCCCATTTGAGATTCCTGAATCGGACCGGGTGATTTCTGGTCGTTATTTAAAGTTTCAGTCTTGGCGGAAAAAACTCATGTTTGAGGAACAGGTACGCGGCGCAAAGCGCAAACGAAAGGATCAGGGCGAAAAGCGCGCCGGTGGCGGCGGATCGCTCGACTTCGGCCAACTCGTAATCCACGTTGCTCAGGATGAACTTGGTGTTGGTTTTATCGTTGTATTCGTCCATCTTGCCCTGCAGGAAATCCTTCGCCTTTACTATTTGGTCCCGGTCGATGGGCTCCTGGGTGGTGAGTGTGAGCACGATGTTTTGGCGCTCCTGCAGGTGCATGTTGAGCGAAGTGTCCTCGGGAAGGCGGGCAAAGGCGACCAAGTCGTCGCGGAAGCTGGGGAATTTGGTCCAGCCGATCATGGTCTGGCCAAAGTAGTGGGCGCCCTCGTTGAGCTTGTGGAGGTCGGCGCTGTCGAACCAGGCTCCCGTGGTCGCATACAGTTTGTTCTCGTAGCGTGGGCGGGTGTAGGCTCCTGAAAAGGGCCAAAACAGAATTTGCCCGACAAGCGCGAAGGCCGCGAAGGTCAGAAGGGGGATTCTAAATTTCTTTGACATAGCTAACTATTAATTTACAATTTACTAATTTTCATAATTTTCAAATAAATTTCAATTTTCAATGCCTAAATTTTTAATGTGTGGCTTTGCCTCTTTAGGAATTGGAAATTAATTCGTAAATTTGTAAATTGCAAAATTTGAAAATTATTTTTCAGTCGACCATCAAGATATTGTACCGCTTGGCGGAAAGGTTGCCGATGGAACCATTTTGGTCGAGTTCATAGGCCTGCTGGTATTGTTCCTTGGCCTTCTCCTTTTCATCCATGAATTCGTAGAGTTTGCCCAAATTATAGTGCGGCGCGGCTTGCGAGGGATCCATTTGGATGGACTTGAGGAGGTTTTTCTCGGCCTCCACTGTGTTCAGGGTGCCAATCTGGCTCCAGCCGAGCAGGTTGTACGCCATGGCGTTGTCGGGGAAGGCGATGACCGCGGATTCGCCGAGCTTGAGGGCCTTTTCGGGCTGGTTCAGGAAATCGAGATAGATCCAGATGGGGCGGACAAAGGCGTTGATGTCCTGCTTGTTGGCCTTGAGGATGTCCTCGTAGGCCTGCACGGACTTCGCGTAGTCGGATTTTTCAAGATAAAGGTCCGCCAATTTGCGCTGCGCCACCACCTTGGGCTCGAAGCCGTTGTTCAGGGCGTAGTTCAGGTAAACGATGGCGTCGTCCCGGCGGCCGATTTCCGCGTAGGCGAGCCCCAAAAAGTATTGGGTGGTGGGCAATTGGGGATCCAGTTTGTAGGATTGCTCGAAGGCGGTGGCCGCGAAAATGGTGTTGTTCAGGTTCAGGTAGGCGAAGCCGAGCAGGTTCCATGCGTCGCGTAAATCCCCACGTGCCTTCAAAATTCCCTTGAGCTTGGTGATGGCCAATTCGTATTCGCCGATCTGGTTGAGCCCGCGGGCAAGGAGTTCGCCCAAATACAAATCCTCGGCGCCCTGCGCGAATTCGAATTCATCGTAGCCTTCCAGCATCTTTTTGGCCTTTTCGACAAGGGAGGCCATCGAGGCGGTGTCGGCCACCACTTGTTTCAGCAACGCCTTGCCGTCCTTGTGCTGGCCTTGGGTGATGAGGACAAGGGCCTTGTAGAAGGTGAGGCGTGGATCCGTGATTCCGCCCTGCTCAAGCTGGTCGATCAGGCCAAGCGCCTTGTCGAATTGGCTTTCCTTCACCGCGATAAGGACCAGATAGTATCGGGCCTCGGTGTTCGAGGGGTTCAGCTCCAAGGCCTGGTTCGCGTCCGTTTCGGCTTTGCCAAAGTCGCCCAATTCGAAATTGACCTGGGTGAGCCGCAAATAGGGGGTGAAGTTCTTGGGTTCCAAATTGGAGGCTTTGGCGTATTCGTTCGCGGCAAACGTGAGAAAACCCTTCTCGCGGTAGTAGTCGCCCTTTTTCATGCGTTCCTCGTACGAAAGGTTTGTCTCCTCGGGTTTCGAGATCGTGGTGATGCCGGGGAGCTTGGGTTTGGTGGGGATGGTGATGCCTCCGTCGTCTTTGAGCCCGAGCACGATCATGACCGACGACAAGCTGAATTCCCCCTCGGCGGAAACGGCTTTGTACAGTTGGTCGCCCATGGCAAGCGCAAAGGCGAGGGCGACGGCGGCGACGATGGCGAATATCTTTTTCATCCTTCGATAATATTAATTGGGGATGCCCTGAGCGACCCCGAGCCAGTCGAGGGGGAGTCGAAGGGCAATACAGAATTAGAATCGATTTTAACCTCCGAGCTTTTGATCTATGGAAAATGACTGGATTTTAGATTAGCAAATGTGACTGCCAAACTCTAGCGAATTATTTCAATTTGATTTCGGGGCCATGCCCCACAAGGCTAATCCTGTTCCCTCGCACAAGGAGTGCCTGCTGATCAGTGAGAATATGAACCGGATAGTGGGTCTGGGCAATAAATTTTTTAAGAACTACGTCATGTTTCGGCTTATAGTGGGCGGTAATTAAAAAATCCACGAGATTGAAAGAGCGCAAGTCGGAGATACCGAAACGGTTTCGGTCCTGATGTTTCCATGTGGCCATCTCAATGGTCGGGCAAGCGACATAGCTCCCAGCGCTAGCTCCGATATAGGGAATGCCTTGCGCGACCAAATCCCTGACAAGGGTATCGAAGCCGCTCAGTCGGCTCTGTTTAAGAAGGTAGAATGTGTTTCCTCCCTGGACGTAAATCCCATCCTTGTTTTTGAGCAAGTCGCGAAGTTCGTTAGGGGTTTTGCTTTCGATATCGATATCCTCAACCCTGAATCCTGCATCGGTGAGAGCTTTTTTGTCGATTTGGACAAATGAGGGGTCGGATTCGACTTTGGAAGCGGTGGTGATATACGCCAGTTGAGTCGATGAAGGTGGATTTGGAAAAAGCTTAAGAATTTCGTCACGCATTTGCATGCCTCCGGATGTGAGAAGGAGTGTTTTCATGGTTTCGGACTTTTATACATCCGCTCCGCGCACAGCGCGATCGCCAGCGCGTCCGCCGCGTCGTCGGGCTTGGGGATGAATTTCAGCTTCAGCGTCCGTTTCACCATTTCCTGAACCTGCCACTTCTCGGCGCTCCCTGTCCCCGCGACATTGTTTTTGACCTGCAGGGGGGTGAAGGTGTGAATGGGGATGCCGCGGGCATGGATGGACTCGACGATCACACCGCGGGCATGGGCGACCAGAAGGCCGTTCGTGACGTTTTTCACGAAAAAAAGCTCTTCGATTCCGACCGCGTCGGGTTTCACGGCGTCGAGAATCTCCTCAATATCCTGTTTGATGGTGTGGAGGCGCTCGCCCAGATCCGATTTCGCCGGAGTCTTGATCACCCCGCAGTCCATGAAACTGACTCCAGTCCTGTCTTTTCGGATCACGCCGAAGCCGACAGTGGCGAGCCCGGGATCGATGCCGAGGATAACGGTCATGGGTTGGGTGTGTTTATAACATTCTCGATGCGCTTTAGCCTTCGGTTGATGTGGTGGATTTCGTCGTTGATCTCACTGCTTTCCTTCAGGTCGGATCTGATTTCGTCCTCGGTCTTCTCGACAAGTTTTTTTTCTTTTCTCAAGCCGGAGATGATGATTTCGTTTCCAATAAAATGGCTGACAAAAAGCCCCACGGTCAGAAGTAGGACGGTTCCAATCAAAATGGAGAGAGGTCCATCCCACCATGGGAAGCTGTAGGGGCTGATGTTGGTCGGCTCGTGGCTGGCGGATAAAAGAAAGCGCTCCATCAGGTGGTCGGCAGTGTGCCAAACCCCACGCCAAAAAAGGACAACGGCCACGCCACCCACAAAGGCGTATGCAATGGGATAATGGCTAAGTCTTCCCCTTACCTTGTCTTCAAGTTTGTCTCCGGCTTTGTAGAGTATGTTATAGATTGTTTTTAGATACATAAAATAAATTTACTTTGTGTTATTGGTGCGATGGCATCGGCAGGGTCGCTCATATTCACATGTGACAATTGACATTTGACAATTGACCAAGGAAATTCCAGTCACATGTCAGATGTCACATGTGAATTGTTATTCGAGCAGCTCGATGGCGGACTTTAAGGCCGCCAGATTGTACGCGTAGTTCATGCGCGTGGCCCCGAGGATGCCCATCACGCCGTTGAAGCCCTTGTAGCGGTACCGTTGGACGAGAAGGCTGCAGCTTTTGATCTCGGGGATCGTGTTCTCGTCGCCGATGTAGAACGAGGGCTCGTGTTCGTCGATCTCGATCGACTTCAAAAGTTGGCTGAAACGGTTCTCAAGCACCTCCACCACCTGGGTGGCCCGTCCGGGATCGGTTGCGAACTCGGGCTGGCGGAGGACATTGCTGATGCCCATATAGAAGAGTCTGGAGTTTTCCGGAACCGTGGCAAACGAGACGTTTTGGGTCACGTGCGCCAAAATGGAGACAGTCTCATGAAGTTTTTCCTTGGCGCGCTTCAGGTCGAATTGGTGGCGCAAAGATTCTATCTCCTTTTTGGCTTTGTTGAAGAGGATGAGGTTGAATTTTAGCTGGTCCACGAAAAGCCGGTAGGCCTGGCTGGTGGGCACGCGGCCCGCCGAGGTGTGGGGCTGGATGATGTAGCCTTCGTCCTCCAAAATCGCCATTTCGTTGCGGATGGTGGCGGGGGACACATCGAGATCGTATTCCTCGTAGATCAGCTTGGAGCCGATGGGCTCGGCCGTTTCGACGAA